>NZ_CP009913.1:0-65000 GCF_000785515.1 Streptococcus salivarius | reverse complement strand
CCCACAAGACCTCTCAAAACTAAATAAGAAACTCAAGTACATTCCGTTTTTCCTTAGAAAGGAGGTGATCCAGCCGCACCTTCCGATACGGCTACCTTGTTACGACTTCACCCCAATCATCTATCCCACCTTAGGCGGCTGGCTCCAAAAGGTTACCTCACCGACTTCGGGTGTTACAAACTCTCGTGGTGTGACGGGCGGTGTGTACAAGGCCCGGGAACGTATTCACCGCGGCGTGCTGATCCGCGATTACTAGCGATTCCGACTTCATGTAGGCGAGTTGCAGCCTACAATCCGAACTGAGATTGGCTTTAAGAGATTAGCTTGCCGTCACCGACTCGCAACTCGTTGTACCAACCATTGTAGCACGTGTGTAGCCCAGGTCATAAGGGGCATGATGATTTGACGTCATCCCCACCTTCCTCCGGTTTATTACCGGCAGTCTCGCTAGAGTGCCCAACTGAATGATGGCAACTAACAATAGGGGTTGCGCTCGTTGCGGGACTTAACCCAACATCTCACGACACGAGCTGACGACAACCATGCACCACCTGTCACCGATGTACCGAAGTAACTTTCTATCTCTAGAAATAGCATCGGGATGTCAAGACCTGGTAAGGTTCTTCGCGTTGCTTCGAATTAAACCACATGCTCCACCGCTTGTGCGGGCCCCCGTCAATTCCTTTGAGTTTCAACCTTGCGGTCGTACTCCCCAGGCGGAGTGCTTAATGCGTTAGCTGCGGCACTGAATCCCGGAAAGGATCCAACACCTAGCACTCATCGTTTACGGCGTGGACTACCAGGGTATCTAATCCTGTTCGCTCCCCACGCTTTCGAGCCTCAGCGTCAGTTACAGACCAGAGAGCCGCTTTCGCCACCGGTGTTCCTCCATATATCTACGCATTTCACCGCTACACATGGAATTCCACTCTCCCCTTCTGCACTCAAGTTTGACAGTTTCCAAAGCGAACTATGGTTGAGCCACAGCCTTTAACTTCAGACTTATCAAACCGCCTGCGCTCGCTTTACGCCCAATAAATCCGGACAACGCTCGGGACCTACGTATTACCGCGGCTGCTGGCACGTAGTTAGCCGTCCCTTTCTGGTAAGCTACCGTCACAGTGTGAACTTTCCACTCTCACACTCGTTCTTGACTTACAACAGAGCTTTACGATCCGAAAACCTTCTTCACTCACGCGGCGTTGCTCGGTCAGGGTTGCCCCCATTGCCGAAGATTCCCTACTGCTGCCTCCCGTAGGAGTCTGGGCCGTGTCTCAGTCCCAGTGTGGCCGATCACCCTCTCAGGTCGGCTATGTATCGTCGCCTAGGTGAGCCGTTACCTCACCTACTAGCTAATACAACGCAGGTCCATCTTGTAGTGGAGCAATTGCCCCTTTCAAATAAATGACATGTGTCATCCATTGTTATGCGGTATTAGCTATCGTTTCCAATAGTTATCCCCCGCTACAAGGCAGGTTACCTACGCGTTACTCACCCGTTCGCAACTCATCCAAGAAGAGCAAGCTCCTCTCTTCAGCGTTCTACTTGCATGTATTAGGCACGCCGCCAGCGTTCGTCCTGAGCCAGGATCAAACTCTCATTAAAAACTTTAATAATTGTTCGAGCGTTAACTCATTACCGTCGTCTGACGATTTATTCTTGTAAATTGACAGGTTATAATTCTTCTATCATAACCCTGCACTTGGTTTCTTATTCAGTTCTCAAAGGTCTTTGTCTCTCTTAAGACAACTTCTATATTCTAGCAAATCTAGAACACCTTGTCAACACTTTTTTGAAGTTTTTTTTACTTCTCGTGTCCGCTGTCTCTCCCGAAACAGCTTATTTATAATATCATCTCTGACCTGTCTTGTCAATAACTTTTTTAAAGTTTTTTTCAAACTTTTTGTTACTGGAGAAATTCCTTAAGACTTTATTAGTCTATCAAGTTTGTGAACTAATGTCAATACTTATTTTCTATGCCAGAGTAAACGTAAAAAGAAGATCGCAAGAATCTCCTTTTTTACTTTTTATAGAGCTGCGCGCATGCGTGCTTGTGAGTTTTCGACATTTCGTATTGAACGTGGTAAGAAAGCACGGATATCATCTTCTTTATAACCCACTTGCAATCTCTTATCATCAATTAAGATTGGGCTCTTCAAGATTCTTGGGTTTTCTTGAATCAAATCAATCACCTCACTGACACTGAGCTCGTCGATATCACAATTTAGAGCTTTAGCATAGCGATTTTTTGATGAAACAATACTTTCAACACCATTCTCTGTTTTTGATAGGATGTTTAAGATTTCTTCTTTTGTAAGTGGTTCTTTACCAAGGTTTTGTTCTTTATAAGGAAGTTGATGGTTGTTCAACCATGTCTTTGCTTTTTTACAACTTGTACAACTTGAGATTGTATAAATCTTAATCATGTTAATTCTCTCTTTCTGTCACATGATACTATTATCTTATCACTGTCCTTGATTTAAGAAATCGGTCTAGCGACCTATTTTGAATCTTTGGGACTTTTTCAATTATCATAGACCTTTTTTATTTAGAATTAAAACAAAGAAAAAAGAGCTCGTCGGCTCTTTTACACTTATTCCTCAATTTCAATGGTTGAATCGAGGTCTAAAACAAGTTCATCAGATGTTTCTTCAACTTGTGCTTCTTCAACAATATCCTCTTCATCTGGTTCAATTAAACCATAGTGTACACGTACTTTATGATCAATTTCTTCAAAAATATCTGGATGATCTGCCAAATATTTTTTAGCATTTTCAGACCCTTGACCAATCTTCTCACCATTATATGAGAACCATGCTCCAGCTTTTTGAATAATGCCTAAGTCACTAGCGATTTTTACAAGCTCACCTGTTTGGGAAATCCCTTCACCATACATAATTTCAACAAAGGCTTCTTTAAATGGTGGAGCAACCTTGTTTTTGACAACCTTAATTTTAGTTTCCTTACCAACATTTTGGTCTTTTTTATCACCAGTCCCTTTGATTTGCGTATTTCCACGTACATCAAGACGTACTGATGCATAGAATTTTAGAGCACGTCCACCAGGGGTTGTTTCTGGATTACCAAACATAATGCCAACTTTTTCACGCAATTGGTTAATGAAGATAGCAATTGTTTTTGTTTTATTGATAGAAGCAGAAAGCTTACGCATGGCTTGACTCATCATACGCGCTTGAAGTCCGACATGGCTGTCACCAATATCTCCATCAATTTCTGCTCGAGGTACCAAGGCTGCAACTGAGTCAACAACAACCAAATCAACTGCACCAGAGTCAATCAGCTTACCAGCAATTTCGAGACCTTGTTCACCTGAATCAGGTTGTGACAAAAGAAGCTCATCAATATTAACACCTAGGGCTGCCGCATAAGCAGGGTCAAGGGCATGCTCTGCATCGATAAAGGCAGCAATTCCGCCTTCTTTTTGTGTCTGAGCAACAGCATGGAGGGCTACAGTTGTTTTACCTGATGATTCTGGTCCGTAAATTTCGATAATACGACCTTTAGGATAACCACCTGCACCAAGAGCAATATCCAAAGCTAGCGAGCCTGAGCTCATAACTTGAACTTTCTGCTCTGCACGCTCACCAAGACGCATAACCGCACCCTTACCAAAATCTTTTTCAATATTCTTCAAAGCATCGTCAAGTGCTTTACGACGCTCATCTCCAAATTTCTTTGTAATTTCTTCTGTTTTCTTTGTTTTCTTAGCCACTTATTTTCCTCTTCTTTCTATCGTTAAAGACAAACTTAAATTATGTCTTCTTGTAATAAAGCTTGGCGAACTAGGTTAAAGGCATAGAGGGTACTAATATATCTAACATCAGAACGACTTCTTCCACCTATAACAACCTTGATTGACCTTACTTGATTCCTATCAGCAATACCAATAAATACCGTACCTGCTGGGTGTCCTTCTAAGGAATCTGGTCCAGCTACACCGGTAAGTGCAATTCCATAATCGCTATCTGTTTTAGCTCGAGCACCTTCAGCCATTTTTTCTGCAGTAAAATGACTGACAACACCATGTTCTTCTAGTTGCGACAAAGGAATACCCAACATTTTAGCTTTTTCTTCAATGCTGTAAGTAACAAAGCCACCTTTAAATACTTGTGAGGCTCCTGAAAAATCAGCAATAGTAGCCTGAAATAAACCTGCTGTTAGGCTTTCAGCTGCAGTGATGGTCTTGCCATGGTGCTTAAGCAAACGAAAAGCTTCAAAGGCTAAACTATTAGACTCTCCATATCCATAAATGAAATCAGATAAGGATTTGCCATCTAGAGTTTTAGTCGAACGAATTTGTTTTTCTAAAACATCTAGTTTTTGATCTGCTTCTTCTTGCGAAGAAGCCTTCGTTGACAAGCGAAGTGTTACTTCCCCCACTTTAGCGTATGGAGCTATGGTTGGATCTGTTTGGTTAACAATAAACTCTTTCAGAATAGTCACTAATTGACTTTCTCCAACGCCAAAGAATCTTAGGACTCTCGAATAAAGACTTGAGTGATTCTCAGTAAGAGCTGGAATAAGTTCTTGATTCACCATAGGTTTGAGTTCACTTGGTGGACCAGGTAAGACTACATAGGTCACCCCTTGAGCAGTAATAATCCCTCCAACTGCAAGACCTGTCGGGTTTTGCAAGGGAATAGCCCCCTCAACAATTTGTGCTTGACGTTCATTATTAGGCGTTCGTGTGTGTTTAGGACGAGTAGCAAAGAAACTATCCAGTTTTTTACTAGCCTCCTCATCAAAAACGAGTTCTTTTCCTAAAAATTTAGCCAGGGTTTGCTTGGTTAGGTCGTCCTCAGTAGGGCCAAGTCCACCACAAAGTATGACTAAATCACTACGCTGACTGGCTTGATCAAGAACTGAAAGTAGGCGGCTTTCATTGTCTCCTACTGCTGTGTGAAAATACACGTCAATTCCTAGTTCAGCTAGTTTCTCAGATAAAAATTGGGCATTGGTATTGGTGATCTGCCCGGTTAGGATTTCAGTTCCTACTGCAATCAATTCAGCTTTCATTGGTTCACCTATATTACTATTCGTAAAATAATCTCAAAAACATGTTCGTTTATAAACTAACATGTTTTGCTCGTCTTGTCAATCAAATCCACTCATTTATTTGAAGTCACAGTTATTTTCATGATCATTCACAAATCCTGCGGCTTGTAAAAATGAATATATAGTTGTCGGTCCTAAAAATTTGAACCCTCTCTTTTTTAGATTGTTGGCAATCTGTTGGGATAAAGCAGTTGATGATGGGACGTCCTTATATGTGGGTACATTATTTATCAAGGGCTTTCCGTCAAAGAAATGCCAAAAATAATGGGACAGGGAGCCAAATTCATCTTGGATTTTTAGTACTTGTTTGGCATTATTTACGGTTGCTTCTAGCTTAAGTTTGTGCCTAATGATGTCTGGATTTTGAAGCGCATCTTCAAGTTCACTTAGGCTAAACTGGGCAACACGCTCAATATTATAGTCATGAAAAACACGATTAAAGGCCTGTCTTTTATTTAAAACGGTTAACCAAGAAAGCCCTGACTGATAACTTTCTAAGCAAAGCAGCTCAAAAAGTTTTTGGTCGTCACCAATAGGCTTTCCCCACTCCTTGTCATGATAATCACAATATAATTTATTGTTTGTTGGAACCCAACGACAACGATTGACCATTGCTTACCTCATTTCATCAACATTTTAAGAGCCGATTTAATGTATTGCTCTGCCGTTTCATTAGTTCCTTCGAAGAAGGCCTTGATTTTCTTAAGTTCTGTGGCTTTATAACCAAGAGCAATCAAGGCTTCCATAGCCTCATCCAATTGATGATTCCCTTCAGGTTGACTTGGTGTCGTCTTGGTCGTTTCTGTTGGTAACTCTGCAAATTTCCCTGCCAAGTCCAAAACCATTTGCTGAGCTGTCTTTTTACCAATCTTTGGAAACTTCATCAAGTACTTGATGTCACTATTATCAACAGCAGCAACCAAGCCTTGATTATCATCTACAGCAACAATGGCTAGGGCAGTCGTCGGACCTATTCCAGAAACTGAAATAAGCTTAAGGAAGACCTCTTTTTCATCTTCAGTATGGAAACCAAAAAGAAGGTGGGCATCATCTCTAATAACTTGATGAAGATAGACTTGGATAGTCTGATTCATTTGGTCAGAAAAACTATATGGATTCGCCACAGTGACAATATAACCTAAGCCGTTTGCTTCTATAACAATATACTTGGCGGTAATTTTCACTAGAGTTCCCTTGATATAATCATACATAGCGTGTGATTTCCTTTCTCGTTCGTTTCTTCAATGGTTTGCTTTATCATTTTATACTCGTAAGATAATTGTCTTGAATGTTTATTTGTCATCTCAAGCACTGCTGTACTATTGTAACAAAAAATCCACTCGAAAGTGGATTCTGTTTGCTCTATTTTAAGGATGACTACTCGTCTTTAAAGTATCTGTAATCATCTTTAGACCTAATAGAATATATGTTACAAGACCTAAAGTAAAGGCAATGCTAGAAACATTTACTAGAGTATTCTCCAAACTTGGTTGACCTAACCAGGCCAAAATATAGAAAATCAAGCTAGTCGCTAAAAATGTTAAGCCAACAAGTAAAAAGTGTTTATTAGTTTTTGTTAAGTGTCTCATCACTCTACCTCCTAACTTAAAAATCAGGCAATCATCCTACAATGATCCGCTAAAACATTAGAAGATTCCTTTTCTTCACCACTATTATAAATCTAACATTCCTATTCGTAAAGCAAGACCAAAAAAAATTTTAATACTTTCCTAGGTCACGTAGGCTTGTATGATTTTCTTGGATACGACGGAACATTTTTTCCATATCAGACTTGGTAAAGTTGACAAGTACTGGACGTCCGTGAGGGCAATTGTAGGGATTTTTACACTGTGCAAGCTGTACTAGGAGGTCACGCGCAGAGTAATCATCAAGAGCATGATTGGCCTTGATTGAACGTTTACAACTCATCATGATGGCCAACTCAGCACGGTAGGTCTTAACAGACACTTCATTCGTCAAAAGAAGCATGTCACACATTTCATAGACCGCTGATTCAATCTCTTCTTCCTTCATCCAGATAGGATGTTCACGAAGAATGAAAGTGTTGTTCCCATAAGGTTCTAAATAGATACCAACCTGGTTAAGAAGGGACATTTTTTCTTGTAAACTAATGTAATCTGAACCTGAAAATTCAAAGAGATAAGGAACCAAAAGCTGTTGTAAACTGCTGTCAACCTCACCAATCTTTTCACGATAGTACTCATACTTGACACGTTCTTGAGCAGCATGCTGGTCAATGATGTAAAGTCCGCCTTGTCCTTGCGCAAAGAGATAGGTTCCATGCATTTGACCAAAAAACTCTAATTCAGGGAAGGTTGATGTTTCCTCATTATCCAGATTTTCAAGCATGCGCTTCATTTTCGACTTGTTTTTATAATCAAGTTTTTCGTGTTCGCTATCACCTTCATCTACTGAACGTTGTGCCTGTTTAACAGAAGGTTGCGGTTTATTTTCTACCGATGAAACTGGAGACTCTGACTCTGATACAAGAGGTTTGATATCTTCTTGGACTGTCTCTGGTTTGACAAAGAAATCATTACGACTGCTATCATAGTAAAGATTGGTTTGTTTGAGTGGAAGACTGGTTTGAACTGGCTTAGCTGCACCTCTGGTACTAGACTTGGCTAGATTTTCAAGGGCATCAGGAATCAAATCCTGCTCTCTAAGGCTTTGAGCAATGGCAGAGCTGATAAGGGCCATGAGCTCTTTTTCTTTAGAAATACGTACTTCCTGCTTGGTTGGGTGAACATTGACATCGGCCAAGTAGGGATCAATCTGAATATCAATAACTGCAATAGGGAAGCGTCCTACCATGAGTTTAGAACCATAACCATCAAAAATAGCACGGTTAAGCAGGAAGTTTTTAATATAACGTCCGTTAATGAGAATCGTGATGTAGTTACGATTTGCACGGGTCAACTCAGGGAGACTAACATATCCAGAAACTTCAAAATCAAGGTCAGAATTTGAAATCTCCACCATTTTTTTAGCCGTTGTCAAACCATAAATACCAGCAATAGCTTGACGGAGGTCTCCAGTACCTGATGTCTGTGTCAACTGACGACCATCATTAAGCAAGGTAAAGGCAACCTCGGGATGAGCTAGACTCAGACGATTGACAACATCGACAATATGAGCCAACTCAGCCTGTAAACTCTTCATATACTTGAGACGAGCTGGGGTGTTATAAAACAGATTTTCAACGGTAATCTTTGTTCCAACCGGTGTTGAAATAGGATCCTGACTCTCAATTTCTCCACCTTTAGCAACCAGTTTAGTCCCATAGGCTTCTCCATCCGCTGCTGTCACAATAGTTAGGTGGCTGATAGAAGCTATTGATGGTAGGGCCTCACCTCGAAAACCAAGGGTTCGAATACGAAAGAGATCTCCTTGATTTTTGATTTTACTCGTTGCATGACGGCGCAAACTCATGGCCACATCAGCTTGAGCCATTCCTTCACCATTGTCTGTGATTTGAATTTTTGAGAGGCCTGATTCTTCAACTTCAATGGTAATCTGGGTGCTGCCTGCATCAATAGCATTTTCCACCAACTCTTTGACAACACTGGCTGGGCGCTCTACGACCTCACCAGCAGCAATCTGGTTGGCTAACACCTCAGGTAATTCGATGATTTTTGGCATAATTATTATTTTCCCTTCTAAAAGGTTGAGAGATCATTGTTTCTAACTGTTACTAATGCTTCCTATAAAGCCATAACTCACACACAACTGTTAGCCAAGATAAGGCTGTGGCTATAACAATCATATCCCCATGACGAAGGTTGAACCAAATGAGCACAGAAAAAATCAAGAGGTAGATGACTTGGAAAATCCATTGGTAGGTTTTGGGTGAACTTGTCGAATCCATAAACTGCTTAACAAAGAAATAAAGCAAAAGCAAGTTCAGTGTTAGTGCCTTTTCAAAAGGTGTAAAAAAGCTCAAAATCAGACTGCAGGCAAGAAAAATTCCTGCTAGCCATTTCATTATAGATTTCATGTGATTACCTCGTCAGTACGTTTTCATTAAGTATAGGGGTTTTCGAAAATATTTTCAACCACTTAGACACCATATAGAACCACATAGACAAACGCTATTGCTGTGGACTAGTAAATAGTGTTTAATAAAGGTGTGAAAGGGAGGAGGCCTCCTCAATTACCAATAAGAAAGGATAGTTATGAAAATAAAAGTTCAGATTGACTCGGTATTCCAAGAAGAAATGTTGCAGATTCAAGCACCTAGTCGAACGCCCAAGATTCAGCAAGTTGTCGAGTTTGTCGAATCTTTGGATGATAACCAACGACTCAAAGGAAAAAAGGATGGCGAAACCTATCTCATCGAGTCTAATGCTATTTCCAGAATTTACATCGAAAATCGTCAAGTTCTAGCTGAAACTATTCAAGGAGAGTACCACTTAGGCTTACGTCTCTATCAAGTTTTAGAAAAACTGCCATCTTACTTTATCAAAATCTCACAATCAGAGATTGTCAACCTCAAAGAAATTGAACGCTTCAACATTACCCCTAACGGCCTCGTTGAAATTCACCTTAAAAACAAGGAAATCACCTACTCATCACGCCGTTACCTCAAAGCAATAAAGGAGAAATTACAATGAAAAAGCAACTTTTTAAATCAGGCACAAAGGGCATCCTTATCGGACTTGCCGTATCCATGATTATGTCTCTTATCTGGGCACCAAGCTACATGCCTCTAAATCCTCACTCAGCCATTGGACAATGGATGACGTCACATCAGGTTCACGGATCTATGGTATTGGCCTACTGCCTCATCACTTGGTTTGCTATCGGTATCCTCTTTGAAGTCGCTAGTTATATTTTCCGTAAGGCTGAGTGGAGTTTACTTCGTGCAACCCTCACTCACTACGCCTTGACCTGTCTAGGTTTCATTCCACTAGCTACCCTCAGCGGATGGTTCCCTCTACGTTTAACTTTCTACTTGGAGCTAGTCATTGAATTCAGCCTTATCTATCTCCTCGTTTGGGTCTTCTCTTATTGGAAAATGAAAAAGGATATTGAACAACTCAACCAAGAATTGAAACACCTATAAAAGACAAGAAGCCTGTCAATTGACAAGCTTCTTTTATAGTTTCTGTTTTAAATCTGCTACAGCCATCATGACCTGCATCGGTGTCATATTGTAAATGTCCAAATCACGTAACTCTTGAAGAACTGGATTTTCAGTAAAATCATCAAAGAGAGAGATTTGCTCGTTGACATGCGTTTCAGTGGCAGGCTTCTCTTGAGGCGATACCTTTTCCTGAGGTTGGATGGTAACTGTCTCGCCCTCCAATTGTGTCAAGATGGTGTCAGCACGTTCCAGTAAATCTGCTGGTAAACCTGCAATCTTAGCTACATGAATACCATAAGATTTATCGGCTGGGCCATCGACAATCTTGTGAAGGAAAGTCACCTCTCCGTCCTTTTCAAGTGTCGCCACATGAACGTTGACAAGGTGTGTCAAAGTATTTGACAGGGCTGTCAACTCATGATAATGGGTAGCAAACATGGTTTTAGCCCCAACCTTGTCATGAATAAACTCAATGATAGACTGGGCCAGAGCCATACCGTCATAGGTGGCTGTCCCACGTCCTAACTCATCAAAAATAATCAAGGAATTAGGTGTCGCCCGCTTAATGGCCTGATTAGCCTCCATCATCTCAACCATGAAGGTCGACTGACCTGAAATCAGATCATCTGCAGCACCAATACGTGTATAGATAGCGTCAAAAACTGGCAAATCAATACTATCTGCTGGCACGTAAGCCCCCATCTGAGCCATAACGACTGACAAAGCCAACTGACGCATATAGGTAGATTTACCACTCATATTTGGCCCTGTGATGAGCTGAACATTGGTATGACTGTCAAAGGTAATCGTGTTTGGAATGTATTCCTGAACGCCCATAACCTTCTCAACCACCGCATGACGACCTTGATCAATAACAATACGATGCTCATCATTGAACACAGGACGAACATAATGATTAGTCTCTGCTGTAACTGCCAAGCTCTGAAGAACATCGACTGTCGCAATGGCCTTAGCCAAAGATTGCAAACGGTCAATATAGCGTTCAACCTGCTCACGGACACGCATGAAAATATCATATTCGAGCGTTGATGACTTTTCACGTGCCTCAAGCATTTCACCTTCAATCTTAGCCAACTCAGCGGTTCCATAGCGCTCTGAATTTTTCAGGGTTGCCTTGCGGAAGAAATGGTCAGGAACCAAGCTAAGATTAGAGTTGGTCACATGGAAGTAATAACCATCTTTACGGTTATAATCAATTTTTAGTGTTGTAATACCAGACGCTTCACGTTCCTTGGCTTCGATATCCGCAATCCATGACGTCCCCTCGCTCATCACCTTGCGATACTTGTCCAAGGTCTCATCAAAACCAGCACGGATAATGCCACCTTCTGTAATGGTTGCAGGAGCATCGGGATCAATAGCTGACCGAATCAGACTTTCTAATTCTGGCAGAGCATCCAATTCTTGTAAAAGACGTGACAAGGCCTCATCATCAAAAGACTCCAAAATCGCCTTAATAACTGGAACCTGAGCTAAGGTATGACCTAGTTGAATCAAATCTTTAGGATTAGCCTTGCCAAAGGAAACTCGACTGGCTAAGCGCTCAATATCGTAAACCCCTTTAAGACTCTCAGTCAGGTCACTACGCTCGAAGAAATTGTCCAAGAAAACTTGGATAATATTCTGGCGCTCCATGATTGCAGCCTGATTCACTAAAGGACGATCAATCCAAGTGCGCAAGAGACGCATTCCCATAGCTGTCTTGGTTTCATCCAAGAGCCAGAAAAGAGAACCGTGTTTCTTGCCCGTTCTAGCATTTTCCAACAAATCCAAACTTGACTTGGTCGCATAGGACATCTGCAAGTAATCCTTAATCTCATAGTGCTGAGCCTTTTGTAAATGACTGAGCTCGCGCATCTGAGTACGGTGCACATACTGGAGAAGTTTACCCGCTACACTGCTTTCCAAGTCTGTCAAGCTGGTGTCAATCAAGTGGACATCATCGTAAACCTCTGTTTCCTTGGAAAGTAGAAGGTTGAGTTGCTTGACCAAAATCTGTTCATCAGCTTCAGGTAAATCATAACCAACTACTACTTCACGTGCCTTAAGGTTCTGAATTTCACTACAAACTGAACTGAAATCGTCCAACTCTGTCGCAAAAAATTCACCCGTTGACACATCCATATAGGCCAGGCCGAATCGACTTCCAGCCTTGTCAATGGCTACCAAGAAATTGTTGGCATTATCAGGTTTAGAACTGTCAACCACTGTCCCTGGCGTGATAACCTGAACCACCTCACGCTTAACCACACCAACAGCCTGTTTAGGATCCTCCATCTGCTCAGCAATGGCTACCTTGTAGCCCATCTCAACCAAGACATCAATATAGGATTGAGCTGAATGATAAGGAACACCAGCCATAGGAATGGGATTATCGGCGTTCTTATTACGACTGGTTAGGCTAATTTCCAAAATCTGGGCAGCCTTAACGGCATCATCATAAAATAATTCGTAAAAATCACCCATACGGAAGAGCAAAAAAGCATCTGGATAATTTTCCTTGATATCCAAATACTGCTGCATTCCTGGAGATATTTTTTCCTTAGCCATGTCTTAACTCCTCGTTAATCCTTTCTTCGATAGACTTAGTCACATATTGGATCAAGTCACTTGCATCCTGCATTTTTTGACGGTAGTCCTGAACAATAGGCAAATTTTCCAACTCATGCTGAATCAAATCTGCCTGCTCATCTGCCTCCTCATAGGCACGTTGTTTCTCGATTTTTTGAAAAAGCACCGCTTCTTGTTGATAAGCTTTCATTTGTCCAGCCAGATGACTGATTTGAGGTACCTGTCCAATGGCTTTCTCAGCCTCTTGAAAAGCAAGAACCGCCTCATGGTGTTTGAGGAGGTCAATTAACTCTTCTTTGGCTTTTTGGAGATCCTGATGAGGAGTGTTCATCAGTGAAACTCGCTTTCCAATTTTTCAGCAACCACAGCATCCTTACAGATTACCAATAGAGTATCTGCCCCAGCAACGGTTCCTAAAATTTCAGGATTACCATCACTATCAATTAGGTTGGCCAAAACATCAGCTTCACCCAACTCTGTGTGAAGGACCAACATAAACTGGGCACGGGAAACTGATTTGACATAGTCCTTAACCGTAGGATCCAAACTTGGAAGCACATGCTCAGACAAACTATAGTAGAGTTTTCCTTCTTCATCACGAAGCTTCAAGAGGCCAATCTCACGCAAGTCACGTGACAAGGTAGCCTGAGTAACCGTGATACCTTCCGCCTCTAGGCGTTGCTTAATTTCCTCTTGTGTCCCAATCTTATCTCTTGAAATCATCTGTTTGATAACAGCTTGACGATCTCTCTTCATTATCTTTCCTCTTTTTATGTATATTCTTTGCATATTATAACAGAATTTTTGTATTTTTTCATGAAATACTTCCTAATTGATGCTTTCTTGTCCCTACCCTATTAACTAAAATAATGGTAAAATAGGTATGAATGACAAGATTTGAAATGGAGTACCTATGAATACTAAAGAACTCATTGCAGCAGAAATTGCCAAAGTTGTTCCTGAATTGGAACAAGAAAACATTCAAAATCTGCTTGAAACCCCTAAAAATGCTGACATGGGGGACCTCGCCTTTCCTGCCTTCTCATTGGCTAAAGTCTTGCGCAAGGCTCCTCAAATGATTGCAGCAGACATCGCTGAAAAAATCGATGCCTCAAACTTTGAAAAAGTTGAAGCTGTTGGTCCTTATATCAACTTCTTCCTTGATAAATCAAAAATCTCAGCGGACGTTCTTGGACAAGTTATCGCTCAAGGCAGCCACTACGCTGACCAAAACATCGGTCACGGACGTAACATCGCCTTTGATATGTCTAGTCCTAACATCGCTAAACCTTTCTCTATCGGTCACTTGCGTTCAACAGTTATCGCTGATGCTCTTGCCAACATCATAGCTAAACAAGGCTACAAACCAGTCCGCATCAACCACTTGGGTGACTGGGGTAAACAGTTTGGTATGCTGATTGTTGCCTATAAGAAATGGGGTAGCGAGGAAGCTGTCAAAGCCAACCCTATCAATGAACTCCTTCAACTTTATGTGCGTATCAATGCCGAAGCTGAAGAAGACCCATCTGTAGACGAAGAAGCTCGTGAATGGTTCCGTAAATTGGAAGCTGGTGACGAGGAAGCAACTGCCCTCTGGCAATGGTTCCGTGACGAAAGCTTGGTGGAATTCAACCGTCTCTACGATGAACTCGGTGTTTCTTTTGATAGCTACAACGGTGAAGCCTTCTACAATGATAAGATGGATGAAGTCGTTGACATCTTGACACAAAAAGGACTTCTCCAAGAATCTCAAGGTGCCCAAGTGGTTAACCTTGAAAAATACGGTATCGAACACCCAGCCCTCATCAAAAAATCAGATGGTGCGACACTCTACATCACACGTGACTTGGCTGCTGCCCTCTACCGTAAACGTACTTACGACTTTGCCAAAGCCATCTATGTGGTTGGTAATGAACAATCTGTCCACTTCAAACAGTTGAAAGCTGTTCTTAAAGAAATGGGCTACGACTGGTCTGACGACATGACTCACGTTGCCTTTGGTCTTGTAACTAAGAACGGTAAGAAATTGTCAACTCGTAAGGGTAACGTTATCTTGCTTGAGCCAACTATTGCTGAAGCTGTTAACCGTGCCCAAGCTCAAATCGAAGCTAAGAATCCAAACTTGCCTAACAAGGAAGCTGTTGCTCATGCTGTAGGTGTTGGAGCTATCAAATTCTACGACCTTAAAACAGATCGTATGAATGGTTACGACTTCGACCTTGATGCCATGGTATCCTTCGAGGGAGAAACTGGACCTTACGTTCAATATGCACACGCTCGTATCCAATCTATCTTGCGCAAGGCTAACTTCACGCCATCTGCAGATGCTACATACAGCCTAAACGACGTTGAAAGCTGGGAAATCATCAAACTCATCCAAGACTTCCCACGTATCATCAACCGTGCATCAGACAACTTTGAGCCATCTATCGTTGCTAAGTTTGCTATCAGCTTGGCTCAAGCCTTTAACAAATACTATGCACACACACGTATCTTGGACGAAAGCCCAGAACGTGACAGCCGTTTGGCTCTTTGCTACGCAACAGCAACAGTTCTCAAAGAAGCCCTTCGCCTTCTCGGTGTTGAAGCTCCAGACGAGATGTAAGCTATATTTAAAACGCCTAAGGGCGTTTTTTTATTGCCAAAAAAAGAACCCAACACATGGTGTTGAGCTCTTTTGGAGATTATGAAAAAGAAAAGTTCGTTGTTCTACAAAAAGTGTAAGCCAACGAGACTTACTGAACGGCGTTCAGTAAAAGTTATTTAGGAGACTTAAAGTATAACCTGACTTCCTTAAAGAAACCTTAAATCGCAGAAAAAAATCCCCTAAGGGATTTTCACAGCAGTCCAAAGACCGCTGAAAAGATACGATTGTACAGGCTTCCCAACCTCTTCTTCCTAATCCTCCAAGGTGACCGCTTGTCCAATAGAATCTTTATATAACTATATTACCTTGTTTTGGAAGGGTTTTCAAGTATTTTCTTAAAATACCCTAATAAAACCTCAAAAAAGAAGAAAAAAGCCTAGATTTCTAGACTTTCTTCGGGGAGATTTGTTATGAAAAAAATTATGTTACCTCTAGCTCACAAAAGCTAGCTGCCTTACTAGGATGGTTATAATATATCTTAATAAACTTAAAAGTAGCTTAAGAGATTATTATCTTTTGTCACTTTTTAAAATAATAAGCAAAATAAGTAATAGTAAGGAACCACTAGGAATGTCCATATCTAAAAACCAAGAGGGGGCTTTAATACTTCCAAGATCATTCATGATGTGGATGATATTATAAGCGATGCTTACTATTAAGAGGCTAAGTTCCAGTAAATAATTAAGTCGTCCTTTTAAGATTACTAACTTCTCCTTTCTGATAGTTTTCTTGCGATGACCCTATTATAAGGCTGAAAAGGAAACAAAACTAGTGACATAAATGTCACCATCAAAAAAAGTCTACTCTAAACTATTTAGTTGTAAAATTTAAAAGCGTTCTTCTTAAATCCTGACGTATATAGGAGAAAACAGTCTCTTTTTCTATATTGGAATCTTTTCTTCCGTCCGCAAGTTGAACATGGTCTCTGAAATACACCTCTAGTACTCGTAAAAAATACTCATTTACATTCTGAAATTCTACAATATCTTTCTTTAACGACTTCATATACTCTATCATAGCATCTTTTGTAATTTCTTCTTGTAAGAAGAAATTACTATAGTATTCTTGTAAATCCTGTTTATTGAAAGTTACTTTATTACTAAAATAATATTTATCTTCCTCAATATTATTTGTTGTTAAATACCATGAATCAGATAAATACTTTATTAATACATCTATGAACTGTCCTAATGCATCTATATCCATTTTTGTATAATCTCTAACAAATCGAATAGATTCTGAAAATATCTGTCCTATACTTTCCTGTTGCATTGCTAATACTAATTTTAATCCATAGTTTGGACTCTCATTAATTGATAAGTAATCTTTGAAGAAACCACGATGTAACATTTGAGAAAACATTAACTGAGGTAAGTCTTTCAGATAATCATACTTAACTTGACTCTTGTATAGTTCTATGTATTTATCTAATTCATTACCTGATGCTTCCGATAGAGATGTCCTATTTAGATTTTGCTTACTATACTCAAACTCACCTAAGAGAGTAACCTCTCTAAAATGAAGCATGCTATCACCAATATAATAAACAAAATATATCCTTTCATCTAGAAATGTCATACAAGAAACTAGAACCATCTCCGTCTCTAATGGATCAAATTTAAACAATATATCACCTCTTGTCGCATTACCAAACAAAGTCGGTCTAATTTCATCAAAGTCACCTTCAATTAACTTAGAATAAATTTTTATATTTGTAAGTGGCTCTTTCCCTTTCATAAACAACTCAATTTCATATTCATTTTCCAACTTGTTGATCATAAACAAAGGTCTAACTTGTGATAGCTCCATTTCTCGTTCTGCAAAAAATTGTTCTTGTTTCTCATTTTCCTTAACTAGTTCATTCTCCCTATCTTTTATACTCTCCTCTTCTTGGATTCTCCTTTCTCTAACTCTCTGAAGATTAAATACCAGATAAGTAGTTAATATTGCTACAGCTGAAAAGACAACTTGAAAATAATCCTTGTTATTACCTGTGCTAGATACTAAATATTGATAAATATTATTGAATAATGCTGAGTGAGAAGATAATAAAGGAATATTCAACAATAATATGATTAAACCTATTATTACTAATACAATTACTTTTTCCATTTTTCACCACAAAAAGCAGGCGGACCTGCTTTTTCTTTATATAGATTAGTCACCCAAACCGATGCGTTCGAAGATTTCATCAACACGTTTAGTGTAGTAAACTGGGTTGAAGATTTCGTCGATTTCTTCTTGAGTGAGGCGAGATGTTACCTCTGGATCTGACTCAAGAAGTGGTTTAAAGTCTACTTGGTTATCCCATGATTGGGCAGTCTTTGGTTGAACAAGGTCGTAGGCTTGCTCACGAGTCATGCCTTTTTCAATCAAAGTAAGCATAGCACGTTGGCTGAAAATCAAACCAAATGTAGAGTTCATGTTGCGGATCATGTTTTCTGGGAAGACTGTCAAGTTCTTAACGATGTTTCCGAAACGGTTGAGCATGTAGTCAATCAAGATTGTTGTGTCTGGTGCGATGATACGCTCAGCTGATGAGTGAGAGATATCACGTTCGTGCCAAAGGGCTACGTTTTCATAAGCTGTTACCATGTGACCACGGATAACACGCGCAAGACCTGTCATGTTTTCAGAACCGATTGGGTTACGTTTGTGAGGCATTGCTGAAGACCCTTTTTGACCTTTGGCAAAGAATTCTTCCACTTCACGTTGTTCAGATTTTTGAAGACCACGGATTTCAGTTGCCATACGCTCGATAGAAGTTGCGATGCTAGCAAGAACTGCAAAGTACTCAGCGTGAAGGTCACGAGGAAGGACCTGTGTAGAGATTTCTTGAGCACGTATACCAAGTTTGTCGCAGACGTATTTTTCAACGAATGGTGGGATGTTGGCAAAGTTACCAACCGCACCAGAAATCTTACCAGCTTCCACACCAGCAGCCGCATGCTCGAAACGCTCAATGTTACGTTTCATTTCGCTGTACCAAGTTGCCAATTTAAGACCAAAAGTTGTAGGCTCAGCGTGCACACCGTGGGTACGACCCATCATGATAGTGAACTTGTGTTCTTTCGCTTTATCAGCAATGATGTTGAGGAAGTTTTCAAGATCCTTGCGGATAATGTCGTTGGCTTGTTTGTAGAGGTAACCATAGGCAGTGTCTACCACGTCAGTAGATGTCAAACCATAGTGAACCCACTTGCGTTCTTCACCAAGAGTCTCAGAAACCGCACGTGTGAAGGCAACCACATCGTGACGAGTTTGCTGCTCAATTTCCAAAATACGGTCGATGTCAAAGTCCGCTTTTTCACGAATCAAAGCCACATCTTTCTTAGGAATTTCTCCCAACTCAGCCCATGCTTCGTCAGCCAAGATTTCCACCTCAAGCCAAGCACGGTATTTATTCTCTTCAGTCCAAATGTTCGCCATCTCAGGGCGTGAATAACGTTCGATCATAATTAAGATATTAAGGGCGTTAAGCGGACACAGTCAAAATAGGAGTTTAGACGAAGAAGCGTCAGCTTCTAGGAAAAATTATCTTTTTGACCAAGTCCGTAGCCCGTATTCAGTTTTAATGAATACGAGTGCCCTTGTTCCTTTCTTTTTATTTATATTTTGTTTAAATTATATAACTAATATAGCCATTATTAGTAGTACACAAACAATTGTTCCTATAGCAAAATAAAACCTTTGTTTTAAAGAATAATTGTTTTTTTCTCTATCAGTAGTAATACTGTTTGTTGTCTGAGACTTCCAATCACTTGGTTCTCCCATACCTAGAACTCCCATTACACAACCTATAAAACATATTATTAACGATAGAATAAGCCAAAACTTCATTTATATTGACCACCCACTAATTTACTCTGTCTATATTCGAATGCTTCAGCGTTCTCATTTAATTCTATAGTTAACTCTTCGTGTTTATCCAAAAGTGCCTTAATTTTTTCAAATGGAACCTTGAAGTATTCTTTACGGTTATTTACTTTATTAACCTTATACTCACTTAGTTGATTATGTAATTCAGTCTCTAATGCAAAGGCTTCCTCACTAAAAATCAAAGCATGAACATCAAATTGAAAAGGTACAGACGCACTACTTAATTCCCTGATGCGTTCAAGAGGTTCTAAACGACGAGTAACTCCAATTTTATAAACATCTTCACCAAAAGAACCAATGTTAGAGATTACATATACATAGCCGGCAGTTGCATGACCTTCACGATAATCAATATCTTCTTCGATTTCATCTAATTCAGATAATTTATCTTGGTACTCAGATAACTGTCTCTGAAGTTCTTCAAACTCTTCACCAGTAGCATTTTTCAAAAGTTCCTCAACCTTAGAAACCATATTTTTAAAGTGAGTTCTATCTTTTTCCAATTGCTTTCGACGTGCTTTAATTTCAGCCTGAAGTTTTTTGTCCTCACGCTCTTTTGCTCTTTGCTCTCGAAGTAATTCTTTTTCTTCTTGCTTCTGTAGCTCAAACTCAGCAGCTAGACGTAATTCTTCAATTTTCAAATTTAGATAGGGTATCGTAATTTCAATTTGATTACGTGAATACATTCTATTTAGTTGTTGGAATGCTTTCTTCAATGCCTGAATTTTCTTTTCAACATTCGAAACAGAAACTTTTACTAACAAGGCATCCGCTTCACCATTAAAGCCACGAATAGCTGCTTTAATAAGCTGATTCTGCATTGCCTTTCCCTTGCTTTGATTATTATCTAAAAGCATAGGTACTATAATTCTACCAGCCTGACCAAATTTAACTAAGTCTTTCTGCTGTTTTCTCAAATTATCTAAAGCTTCCTTATATTTTGTGCTATCAGAAAACTTATACTGTCTTTCAAAAAATCCAAACTCTTGTAATCCAAGTGTGTCATTAGCTAAGGAAATCTCGTTCTGAATAGCAAATAATTCTGACCGTTTCTGAGATAACTCAGTATTTAACGAGACTATATCGTCTGCTATCTTTATTTGAGCTTTTAAATCTGCCAGTTTTGCTTTTTGAATAGCAATCTCTTGATTTAATCTCTGAATTTTATTTTCTAAAGCTTCATCTTTGGGTTTTCCAAAATTAAATATCGCCATTAAGGTCTCCTATTCAAACTCTTCTTTCCCAATCCACACTGATAGATAGTGATCTAGTTTATTCAAATCAGTATCCATCGGCAAATCATAGATAGCTAAATAGTTTTCAGGATATTGAGCAACCAACTCTTCATACTTAGCTCTCACTTTTTCGTGATTGCTACTAGCATACAAGACTTCGACGACTGCTCCAGTCTTATCTTTTTCAACAAATGCGTTGACGATGAGTTGAATCATAAAACCTCCTAAATCGAAATTCCCTTCATATTTGCTTCAAGAATGGGCATCTCAACACCTAATTCCTGACCGGTCTGATAGACACTTTGACAACAATAGAAGATGTCCTGTTTATCATTGTGCAAAGTCATAATTTTTCGGGTCAGCTCATTTTTCGCAAACATGACTTTCATGGCCTTGCCGGCTATCCAAGCGGGGATTTTGTAAGGTAAGAGTTCAGCTTTGTAAAGCTTCAAATTTACACCACGCGCTTCTACGACTTTCAAAGCTTCTCGAATGGCCTTGATGGCTAATGATAATTCCGAAGAACTATTCATCAAGTTCAAGGCCAATTCTTCTGGATTTTCCAAATTTCCTGAACGTGCAGCTGTCGAAGTAACACCCGCATTAATCGCCATGTGAATCCAAATCCACTCGACCATATCATGAGGAACTTCCCACTTCAAATCTGCAGAACTCAGCAAAGTCGTCAAATCAGTATAGTTAGAAATGTGTGCTTTTTGCTCACCTTCGAGCATTAAATGGTCAAATAAGACACCATCCAAATGGTCTTCCTGCATGTGACCACCCGCTGTCGGAAAGGCTAGAATATAGTCGTAATCTCCTGCCCACTCTTTGACCTCTTTTCGAGTATCCCAGAAATTACAGAAGAAAACAAGGGTACCTTTGATATTATTTTTTCGCAAGGTTTCCACGGCTTCTTTGACAAAACCATGACGAACACTGAGAAAAATAAAATCATATTCCGAATCAGCTTCTGCCACATGAACCTCATAGGTATCATGCTTGTTCTCACCTTTGGAATGATAGCGACCATCTAGCAAATCAACCGATAGGGATTTGGGAGCATTGTTCCGCTTACTGTCTCTAAGGACATGTTCTACTTGATGACCTGCTTTTTGAAAAGCATAGGCATAAGTCGTTCCAATGACTCCGAGCCCTAGGATTGCTATTTTCACCTAAAAATCAATTCCTTTCCCAAACTCAACCACACTATCTGGTTCATCACTAAACAAAGTCACATGACCCATTTTGCGGTTGTGCTTCGCTTCTAGTTTACCATACAAGTGGAGGTGGGCGCTTGGATTTTCTGTGACATAACGCTCAGCTGCTTCGACGTGTTGACCGAGGACGTTGAGCATGACAGCAGGTGCATGGAGGTGGATTGCTGGAAGTGGTGCTCCGAGAACGCCCAAGATATGCGTGTCAAACTGTGAAAAGTCGCAAGCTTCAATTGAGTAGTGGCCTGAATTGTGTGGGCGTGGTGCAATTTCGTTGACGATGATGTCATCAGCTGTCGCAAACATTTCCACACAGAGGGTACCCGAGAGGTTAAGTTGTTCAGCGATCTTCACAGCCATGGCTTTAGCTTTCTCAGCTAGACTATCAGAAATACGAGCAGGCACGATGGTTTTAGAGAGGATGTTGTTGCGATGGATATTTTCCTGAACTGGAAAAACCGTCACATCCTTACCGTTACCAGACACGATGACTGAAATTTCAAGGTCAAAGTTAACGAACTCTTCCAAGACACACTCGGCTGAGTTAGCGAGGGCATTTGCCTCTTCCAAATCGTCAGCTGATGTGATGACTTTTTGACCGTGGCCATCGTAACCACCTGTCGCTGTCTTGAGGACGTATTTTTTAGAAAGGTCAATATCTTCCAAATCAAGGCTAGATGTTACGACCTTGTAAGGGGCAACGGTCACTTTAGCCTTGTTTGAGAGGAAGTCCTTCTCAAAAATACGGTTTTGTGAAATACGAAGCAGGTCTGTTCCTTGTGGAAGTTGACCGTCTTTGATGACAGCGTCAAGGCCGTCAGCGTCGACATTTTCAAACTCATAAGTGAGAACGTCACAGCGGTCCGCCAACTGACGAAGGGCATCTACATCGTCGTAAGGGGCCACGATAACCTCAGACACACGAGAAGATGGGCAATCTGCTGCAGGATCAAGGGTGATAACCTTGTGGCCCATGTAGATAGCTGAGATAGCCATCATCTGACCGAGCTGACCGCCACCGATGATACCAATGGTTTTAGTTGAGCTCATTTGTAGACTCCTCTGCGATTTTTCCTTGTTCTTCAGCAAAGTTAGCAAGCGCATCCGCAATGGCCTTGTCATCTACTGAGAGGAGACGGAGGGCAAAGAGGGCAGCGTTAGTCGCACCAGCTTCACCGATAGCCATAGTTGCGACAGGTACACCACCTGGCATCTGAACGATAGAGTAGAGCGAATCCACACCGCTAAGAGCACGTGATTTGACTGGCACACCAATGACTGGAAGGGTTGTTTTGGCAGCAACCATACCTGGCAAGTGAGCAGCGCCACCCGCACCAGCGATGATGACCTTTATGCCACGGCTACGTGCTTCTTCGGCATGTTTGAACATGAGGTCCGGTGTACGGTGTGCGGAAACAACTTTCTTTTCGTAAGCAACACCGAAGTTGTCGAGGACTTCAGCGGCTTTTTGCATGGTTGCCCAGTCGGATTTTGAGCCCATGATAATGGAAATTACTGGTTTCATTTTTTCTCCTTTTTTGATAATCGTCTAATGTAGTGCGGACGTAAGCGACCGCCTGTAGCGTTCCATTACTAAAACTGGAGCCTGAGTCTCCAGTTTTCCGCTCCTAGTAGCTCTGCTACTAGGAGTTCCACTACTGCGACGATTATCCTATACTAGCTCGCTAACGCTCGCAAATCAAACGACCATTATCGGATTGGCGACTTCGTCGCCTAAAATAGCATTGATATTCAAAAACTCAAAGAAAATCATAGAATGACAAGGCAAAGCGACGAAGATAGAACTAAAGTTCATCAAGGAGCTTTAACACAGCCAATCGAAGATTTTCAAAGAGTTTTATTTGTTAGCCTTGCTACCGATATCCGTACGATAGAAGAGGCCTTCTGTGTTTTGTTTGTTGAGTTCGTTGTAGATAATGTTTTGGCCATCTTTGACGGTATCTGCTGTTGTGACAAGCATGTAGACACGTCCTCCGTTTGAGAGGAGGTCTTGGCCATTTTCAGCGAATTTAGCACCAGCATAGTAAGTGATGATGTCACCCTCTGTCTTGGCTGGAAGTTTGACACCCTTCTCATAAGCGAGTGGGTAGCCGTTTGAGGCTACAACCACACCAAGTGTCACACCCTTGTCCGTCCAAGTGATGGCTGGCTCTTTGCCTTCCAAAATGTCAGTGATGTTTTGTGCAAAGTCAGATGTCAAACGAGGCAAGATGATTTGTGTTTCAGGATCACCAAAACGTGAGTTGAACTCGATGACTTTAGGGCCATCAGCTGTCAAGATAAGTCCAGCGTAAAGGACACCAGTGTAAGGACGACCTTCTTTGATCATACCTTCAAGAACTGGCTTGACAATAGTGTCAACCGCTGTGTCAACCACGCTCTGTGGCAAGTGAGGAACTGGCGCATAGGCACCCATCCCACCAGTGTTAGGACCCTTGTCGCCATCATAAGCACGTTTGTGGTCCTGAGCCGTTGGCATGATGTAGAACTTGTCCCCATTGACAAAGGCAAAGAGAGAGAACTCTTCCCCGTCAAGGAATTCCTCGATGACCACACGCGCACCTGAGTCACCGAATTTATTGTCCAAAAGCATCTCGTGAGCAGCTTCGACGGCTTGCTCCACTGTCTCCGCAACGACGACACCTTTACCAAGGGCCAAGCCGTCTGCCTTGACGACGATTGGAGCGCCTTTTTCCTCGATGTAGGCCTTGGCTTCCTCGAAATCTGAAAATGTGCCATAGGCTGCTGTCGGAACGTCGTACTTGACCATGATTTCCTTAGCAAAATCCTTAGACCACTCAAGCTCAGCCGCAGCCTTTGTCGGACCAAAGGCTTTGAGTCCAGCCGCATTGAAATCATCCACGATACCAGCTGCAAGAGCATCATCTGGACCGATAAAGGTCCAAGCAATATCGTTCGCTTTTGCGAAGTCAATCAGCTTAGAATGTTCGGAAATTCCGATATTGATCAAATCAAGACCGTCCAATGTCATCCCGTCATTACCAGGAGCCACGAAAACTTGCTCAACGTCCTTAGACTCCAATAATTTCTTGGCAATCGCATGTTCACGACCGCCAGAACCAACAACCAAAAGTTTCATTTGAAAGATACCTCAATATCAAATAAGACTAGGGGCAAATGCCCGTTAACGACAATCATTCGGAAAAATTAGCAATTTTCACGAATTATACATAACTATTATAACATATTTGTTCGGAGATATGGGTGTGTATCCAAATTTGGACACAAAAAAGGCAGCCACTTGGACCACCTCTTGGGAGATTATGAAAATGAAAAAAGTTATTTAGGATTGATGATAGTATATCCTGAGCAGCTTAAGGGAGGCTTAAACGCAAAAATATCTTCATTTTCCTGAAAAACTGCGAATAGGTAGGTGGAGGTTAAAATGAAGAAAAAAATACTAAATTGTCTCTTACCGCTAGCTTGTCTAGTGACTGTTTCGGTTTCGTGTGGCAGCTCTGCTCAGGCGGCTGTCCTCGGGGATGACTACCCTTCCTCTTGGAAATATGGTGGCTTTGGCGTGGATCCTTGGACCATGTACTGGCGTCAGTGTACATCCTTTGCAGCCTATCGTCTCAGCAACACCAACGGTTTCACTCTGCCTGTAGGGTATGGAAATGCCATCACTTGGGGCAGCATCGCACGTGCCAATGGCCACCGCGTTGACATGAATCCTGCCGTAGGGAGCATCGCCTGGTTCTCAGCTGGTGTCAATGGAGCGGGGCACATGGGGCATGTCGCTTGGGTTGCAGAAGTTCATGGTGATCAGGTGACCATTGAGGAGTACAACTACGATGCGGGTCAAGGTCCTGAGAAATACCACAAACGTAGCTTCCATAAGAGTCAGGTGTCTGGCTATATCCATTTTAAAGACCTCGAACCAGGAGCCCAAAATGGAAATTCTACTAACTCTTCTATCAAAGTTGGTGATACAGTCCGCTTCTCAGGAACTTTCCGTGTCACGTCTGTGTCAGGAAATACCATCACTAGCCAAGATTTAGCTGGAGGTACACCAACTAAACACAATATCGTTGATCCTGGACCTGTTATTGAAGTTGATGGACAGGGTAATCCAACATCAGACCAGTACCTCAATCCTGGTGAGACCTTTACTATTCCAGGTAACTTCAAAGTGCTAGCCATTGACCCACCTAGCGATGGCGTCCTCGTCCAAATCGGAAATCGCAAGACCTGGGTAACCCAGTCTGTCCTTGAAAAGGTTTAATTCTATTAAACAATCGTGAGAACGGTTGTTTTTTTGATACTCTGAAATAAAAAAGCCCAGCTAGTGCTGAGCTCTTAGGAGAATTATGAAAAAGAAAAGTTTTTTAGGATGGTATTAGTATAACTTGGAGAGCTTAAAGGAAGCTTAAGGGATTTAAAAAACATCCAATTTCTTGGATGCTTTGTAAGTTCTTAATGACGGAAGTGACGAACGCCTGTAAAGATCATTGTCAAACCATGTTTATCAGCAGCTTCGATTGACTCTTGGTCACGGACTGATCCACCCGGTTGGATGATTGCTTTGATACCTGCTTTAGCGATTTCTTCCACGTTATCCGCAAATGGGAAGAAGGCATCTGAAGCAAGAACAGCACCATCAAGACGGTCTTTAGCCTGCTCAATGGCGATACGGACTGAAGCCACACGGTTAGTTTGACCTGGGCCAACACCAAGTGTCATGTGGTCGTTAGTCACGATGATACCATTTGATTTGACATACTTGATAGCTTTCCAAGCAAACTCAAGAGCTGTCGCTTCTGTCTCAGTTGGTTGGCGTTTAGTAACCACTTGCCAGTCAGCTGGACTTTCTTTAACAACGTCTTGGTTTTGAACGAGGAGACCACCAACAACACCAGTGTATTCTGCTTCCACTTCGCTAGCGTCTTGAGCGTCAAATGGCAACTCAAGGATACGCAAGTTTTTCTTCTTGGTTGTCAAGATTTCAAGCGCTTCGTCTGTGTAGCTTGGTGCAATGATGATTTCAAGGAAGACACCGTGCATTTTCTTAGCTGTCGCAGCATCAACTTCACGGTTGAGGACTACGATTCCACCGAAGATTGACACTGGGTCAGCTTCATAAGCATAGTCCCAAGCTGTTTCGATGTCGTCAGCTTGACCGATACCACATGGGTTCATGTGTTTGAGAGCCACAACTGTTGGACGGTCTTTGAAATCACGGATGATACGGATAGCGGCATCAGCGTCACGGATATTGTTGAATGACAATTCTTTACCGTTAAGCTGTTTAGCTGAAGCAATTGAGTAAGCCGTTGGCAAACCTTTTTGGTAGAAGTCAGCGTCTTGTTGAGGGTTTTCACCGTAACGCATAGGTTGCTTAAGGTCATAAGTCAAAGTGAGTTTTTCAGGTTTTGTTTCACCCACTTGAGCTGTGAAGTATTCCGCAATCAAAGCATCGTATGAAGCTGTGTGACGGTATACTTTCGCTGCCAAACGTTGGCGAGTTTCGTAGCTTGTTTCGCCGTTCGCTGACAATTCGTCAAGCACAACAGCATAGTCAGCAGGATCTACCACAACTGTTACGCTAGCGTGGTTTTTAGCTGCTGAACGAAGCATAGATGGCCCACCGATATCGATGTTTTCAACCGCATCAGCGTAAGTTACGTCTGGTTTAAGAATCGTTTCCTTGAATGGGTAAAGGTTTACCACAACAAGATCGATAAGTTCAATATTATTGTCTTTAGCCGCTTGAAGGTGGCTATCGAGGTCACGACGAGCGAGGAGACCACCGTGGATATTTGGGTGGAGAGTCTTTACACGACCGTCCATCATTTCTGGGAAACCAGTCACATCGTCGATGGCGATAGTGTCTACCCCAGCATTGTCAAGGGCAACTTTAGTACCACCTGTTGAGATGATGTCCCAACCGAGTTTTTTGAGTTCTTGGGCAAATTCAACAATGCCCGCTTTGTCTGAGACTGAAATAAGTGCTCGTTTAGTCATTTTCTTTCTTTTCCTTTTTTTAAAAAAGTTCTTTATCTGCTACAGTCGAAAATTTTCTTTCAGCTCGAGGGCTTTCTTATTTTCGTGCAACTCCCAAACTATCCAAGACTTCTGGATAGAGCTTGTACTCTGTTTCGTGGATGCGAGTTTCGAAAGTATCAAGGGTATCACCTTCAAGGCGTGGCACACGGACTTGTTTGATAACCTTACCGGTATCAACACCAGAATCCACCCAGTGAATAGTCACACCAGACTGGCCAACACCTGCATTCCAAGCATCCTCAATACCATGAGCTCCTGGGAATTCAGGGAGATATGCCGGGTGAATATTGATGATACGGCCTTCATAAGCTGCTAGTAAGGTTGGGCCAACAATTTTCATATACCCCGCTAAGCAAACCAAATCAATCTGGTGTTCATCCAAGAGTTTGACGATAGCTTCTTCATAAGCTGCTTTATTGTCAAATTCCTTGAGTTCAAAGGCATGGCTAGCCACACCAAGATTTTTGGCACGTTCTAAGACATAGGCATCCCGGTGATCTGAAAAGACAAATTCTACTGGAAATTGTTCCGCAATCACCTGAAAGTTTGAGCCGTTGCCAGAGGCAAATACAGCAATCCTTTTAGACATTATTTAATCACCACACTTGCGCCATCTTTCTTCACAATACGACCGATTTCATAAACAGGTTCGTCAAGAAGTTCTTTGACACGTTCAACATTTTCTGGTTTAACCGCAAGCATGAGACCAATACCCATGTTGAAGATTTCAAACATTTCTTCATGTTTGATTTCACCATATTTTTCAAGGGCTTTAAAAATTGGAAGAACCGGCACTTTGCTTTCATCAATTTCAGCAGCCAAGTCATCTGAGAACATACGTGGTACATTTTCGATGAAACCACCACCTGTGATGTGGGCAATACCGTTAACCAATTCTTCTTTGATGAGTGGCAAAGCTGCTTTGACGTAGATACGAGTTGGTTCAAGAAGAACGTCTTTAAGTTTTTTGCCTTCAAGTTCTGGAAGAACTTCTTCCCCTGTGTAATCAGCAAATACACGACGCACGAGTGAGTAACCGTTGGAGTGGATACCGCTTGAAGCAAGTCCAAGAAGCACATCACCTTCAGCTACTTTTGAGCCGTCGATGATTTGAGATTTTTCTGCGATACCTACCGCGAAACCTGCCAAATCATAGTCGTCTTCACCATACATACCAGGCATTTCAGCAGTTTCACCACCAATAAGGGCTGCACCAGCTTGCACACAACCTTCAGCAACACCAGCAACAACCTGCTCCAATTTAGCTGGTTCATTTTTACCAGTTGCTACGTAGTCAAGGAAGTAAAGGGGCTCAGCACCTGCAGCGATGATATCGTTAACACACATAGCGACACAGTCTTGACCGATAGTATCGTGTTTGTCGTACTTAATAGCAAGCATGAGTTTAGTACCGACACCATCTGTACCTGAAATCAAAACAGGCTCTTTGACACCTGTTTTTGAAAGGTCAAACATACCACCGAAGCCACCGAGAGCTCCCATGACACCTGCACGCTCTGTACGGGCAACGTGTTTTTTGATACGTTCAACAACTTCATAACCTGCTTCAACATCCACACCCGATTGAGCATAAGCATTTTTATTTGTCATTTTATTTATTCCTTTTCTTTTTTCGAGAAAGAGTGCGACGTATTTTTAGATGAACCATCTTTTTATCTAAAAATACTAGTCAGGTCTCTAGCTTTGACCCCATAGGGCAAAGTGTCTACTGACAAATGCTTTAGCTTTTAGTCAGTAGTGAGACGTGGAGCGTAAGCATTTTTAGACATAATTTTTTCCTCTTTTTTCTTCTGCACTGCTCTTAATAGAAAGAAGTGTGTTCTTTCAAACTTTCCAAATAGCGTTCTTCGTAGTCATACAATGGTGTTGGATATTTACCATCAAAGTAAGCCACACAAAGGCCACCGTTTGGTGCATCTGTGTCAATTCCAATAGAATCAATCAAGCCATCGATTGACAAGTAAGTCAAGCTATCCGCACCAATGATTTCGCGTGTTTCCTCAACTGTATGATTGGCCGCAATTAATTCCTTACGTGTTTGAATATCGATACCGTAGAAACATGGGTAGGCAAGGGCTGGGCTACCGATTGCTACGTGGACCTCTGTTGCTCCTGCTTCTTTTAGCAAATTAACGATACGACGTGATGTTGTCCCACGTACAATAGAGTCGTCAATCATAACCACACGTTTGCCTTTAACAACACCTGATACGGCAGAGAGCTTCATACGAACCCCTTGCTCACGCAATTCTTGTGTTGGTTGGATAAAGGTACGTTGGGTGTATTGGTTTTTAATCAAGCCCATTTCATTTGGCAAGCCTGATTCTTCCGCAAATCCCATGGCTGCGCTAAGTGATGAATTAGGCACACCAACGACAATATCTGCTTCATGTTTGAACTCACGTGCCAATTGAGCACCCATACGTTTACGAGCTGTATGGACATTGACCCCTTGGATATTTGAATCAGGACGGGCAAAGTAGATATACTCCATCGAACAAACAGCCAATTGCGTATCCGTTGTATAGGTATCGTAAGTGATGCCATTATCATCGATGATAACAACCTCACCTGGATTTACATCCCGAATCCATTCTGCACCAACACCCTCAAAGGCACATGTTTCAGATGAAACCACGATAGCACCATTGCTCATCTTACCAAGAGAAAGGGGACGGAAGCCATTTGGATCCAAAGCTGCAATAAGCTTGTCCTCAATCATAAGAAGATAAGCAAATCCACCTTTAACAGTGTTCAAGGCTTCTTTCACCTTGCCCATAAAGGATGGGTTGTGGCTACGACGAATCAAGTGAGCTAAGATTTCTGAGTCAGAAGTTGAGTTTAAGATAGCTCCATTTTTCTCCAACTCATGTCTTAGTGACTCTGCATTAGTCAAATTCCCATTATGAGCAAGACCAAGCTGTCCATCGTGAAACTTAAACATGAATGGTTGAATATTGTCTACAGAAGCTTCACCAGCAGTCGCATAACGAACATGACCGATAGCAGCCGTTCCAGTTAGCTTGTCCAAGTTGGCTGGATCACGGAAAACTTCTGAGAGAAGCCCCATATCACGATGACGCTTCAATTGACCCGCATCATTTGAGAGAATTCCTGCTCCCTCTTGACCACGGTGTTGGAGACTGTGAAGTCCGAAATAAGTTAATTTGGCAGCATCCGGGTGACCCCAGATACCAAAAACACCACATTCTTCATTAAGAGATTTAACTTCGTATGTCATTTTTTATACCTTTTATTTTTGATATTTTCCTAATGTTATGCAAACGAAAAACTGTTCCTAGCCTCTCATTTCACTAATGTGAACTCAAGTTTTCAAGCTCTTTAGAACTACTGCTACATTGAAAAATATCATTACTGAGTGCACTTGGCACTCTATTATTTTCCAGTAAAGTATTTAACCGCTGACGCAAAGAGGTGTTGGTCTTTATTTCCTGGAATATTTTGGAAGAGACCGTCTTCGAAACGTTCTGAGTGACCCATCTTACCAATAATTTGACCGTTCTTACTTGTGATACCTTCGATAGCATTCACAGATCCATTTGGATTGTATTTAGAATCCATGCTTGGTTTACCTTCGAAGTCAACATATTGGGTAAAGATTTGACCATTGTCACGAAGCTCTGCAAATTCCTCAGCTGTCACGACAAATTTACCTTCACCGTGTGATACTGGGATGGCATGGATGTCACCAACTTCTACTCCGGCAAGCCATGGTGAGTTAGTGTTGGCAATACGTGTTTCAACCATCTTAGCCACGTGTTGGTTGGCATCATTGTAGAAGAGGGTTGGACTAGTGCTGCTTGCATCTTCAAAGTTACCGTATGGAAGAAGACCTGATTTAACAAGGGCTTGGAATCCATTACAGATACCAATAATCAAACCACCACGTTCGATGAAGCTATCAATGGCTGCACGTACTTTTTCATTGAGCAAGATGTTAACGATAAATTTAGCTGATCCATCTGGTTCATCCGCTGCTGAGAAACCACCTGCAAAGAAGATAATGTTAGCTTTTTCGATATTGTCAACCATAGTGTCAACAGACTTGACAATAGCCTCTTCGTTAAGTGTTACAAATGGTACCAAGTTGACTTTTGCACCTTCTTTTTCAAAGGCCTTAGCTGAATCGTACTCAGAGTTCGTACCTGGGAATACTGGGATGTAAACTACTGGTGTCTCAACTGTTTCTTTAGCTTTGATCACAGCATCAGATGCTACAGCAGGTACTTCTTCCAACTCAGTTGCTTGTGCAAATTCCGTTGGGTAAACCTCTTCCAATTTACCTTGGAAGGCACTGTCAAGTTTGTGTCCATCAAGCGTTACACCATTGACAGTAAGTGTAAAGTCAGCTGCTGTTTGTCCAATCTTGGCAACACCTGAAATTTCTTCCGGAGATGTGAAGACGAATCCACCCAATTGAGCTGTCAAGGCAGTCTCAAGATTTTCAAGGGTTACAGTGGCACCAATATGGTTACCAAATGTTGCAAGGGCAAGTGCTTCAACGACACCACCATATTTGACAGCTGATGCAGATGTGACTTTATGGTCAGCTTGGATGGCTTCAAACTTAGCAAAGTTAGACTTGATAAGATCGAAGTCAATTTCTTGTGCCAAAGCTTGACCAGGAATGTAGTAAATATTTTCACCAGCAGCTTTGAATTCTGGAGAAAGAACCTTACGGCTATCTGCAGTTGTTACCCCAAAAGCAACCAAGGTTGGTGGTACTGTCAATTCTTCAAAGGTACCAGACATAGAGTCTTTACCACCAATAGATGGCAAACCAAGTTGAATCTGAGCTTCGATTGATCCAAGGAGAGCTGATACTGGTTGACCAAAACGCTCTGCTTGTTTATCCATACGCTCGAAATATTCTTGATAAGAGAAACGAGCCTTAGACCAGTTTGCACCAGCAGCAACCAAACGAGCTGTTGCTTCGATTACTGCATAGGCAGCGCCATGATATGGAGACCATTCTGCTACATAAGGGTTGAATCCTTGCGCCATAACAGAAGCAGTTGTTGTCACGCCATGTTGGACTGGCAATTTCTGTACAGAAGCTTCCGTTGGTGTGATTTGGTAGCGACCACCGAGTGGGTGATTAACTGTTGAACGACCAACTGAGCTATCAAAGATGGTTTGTAAACCTTTTTGACTGGCATGGTTAAGGTCAGCCAAGACTTCAAGAGTATCAGCTTCAAGGGTTTCAGCAGATGTTTGACGTTCTTCTGGAAGCTTGACATCCTTGTCAACCACCTTAGCATCTACAACCACACGTACACCGTTTGTATCAAGGAAACGACGTTCCAAATCAACGATGGTTTCACCATTCCAGTGCATGACAAGATTTGGTTTTTCAGTTACTGTCGCAACGACAACAGCATCAATATTTTCTTTGTTACATTCAGCAACGAAGGCATCTACATCTTCTGGACGAACCACTACGGCCATACGTTCTTGAGATTCAGAGATGGCAATTTCTGTACCGTTCAAACCTTGGTATTTCAATGGTACTTTGTCTAGATCAATTTCAAGACCATCTGCCAATTCACCGATAGCCACACAGACACCACCAGCACCAAAGTCATTTGATTTCTTGATTAGACGTGTCACATCCCCATTACGGAAAAGACGTTGAATCTTACGTTCTTCGATGGCATTCCCTTTTTGAACCTCAGCACCAGCTGTTTCAACAGATTCGACCGTTTGAACTTTAGAAGAGCCTGTCGCACCACCGACACCATCACGTCCAGTCTTACCACCGAGCAAGATAATCACATCACCTGCTTCAGGTTTCTCACGGACAACATTTTCCTTAGGAGCCGCACCGACAACTGCACCTAGCTCCATACGCTTAGCAACGAAACCTGGGTGGAAGTATTCACGAACGTAAGTTGTTGCAAGACCAATTTGGTTACCGTATGAAGAATAACCGTGAGCCGCTGTTTTAGAAATCACTTGTTGTGGCAATTTACCAGCACGAGTTTCAGCAATTGGTGTTGTAATATCACCAGCACCTGAGATACGCATGGCTTGGTAAACGTATGAACGCCCTGACAATGGGTCACGAATGGCACCACCGATACAAGTAGCCGCTCCACCAAATGGTTCAATCTCAGTTGGGTGGTTGTGGGTTTCATTCTTGAACATGAGAAGCCATGGTTCTTTCACACCATTGACATCCACTTCAATTTCAACTGAGCAAGCATTGATTTCATCAGACACTTCCATGTCATCCAAACGACCATTAGCACGCTCATAGCGACCAAAAATAGTCGCCATATCCATCAAGGTTTGAGGTTTTTCTGTACGTCCCAACTCATCACGCATGGCAATATATTTGTCATAAGTCGCTTGCAATTGTTTTTCAAATTTAGATGCTGAGAAGTCGATATTCTTCAACTCAGTCTCAAAAGTTGTGTGACGGCAGTGGTCAGACCAGTAAGTATCCAAAACCTTAAGCTCAGTCTCAGTTGGCACACGTCCAATAGACTTGAAGTAATCTTGAATGAAGAGAAGGTCATCCACTTCCATGGCCAATCCTTGCTCTGCCTTATACTTAGCAAAATCTTCTGCCGTATAAGTTTCAAAGAAATCCAAGCTTGGAATGGTCTTGTCAGACTCAGAGAAATCCTGTTTAGCAATACCAACAGTGATATCTTTGAAACGAGAATCCACTGGGTTCAAAAGGTAGTTTTTGACAGCTTCCAACTCATTCGCATCGATATCCTTGTTAACCAAGTACAATTGCGCTGTGTTCACTGTTACGTCATTTGAACTACCAAGCAAAAGCAAAGCTTCTTGTGAAGATGCTGCACGTTGGTCAAATTGACCAGGCAAACTTTCGATAGCAAAGAAAGCATACTTCTCAAGATCAGCCTTAACCGCAGCCTCGTCCAAAACAGTATCAGTCACTTGCTCAGAGAAGATGTGTTTTTCCGCACGCGCAAACAAGTCCTCTGCCAAATTAAAGACATCGTAAACCTGAACAATACGAAGATCATTCAAAGTTTTCAACTGAAGATTATGCTTTAATTCTTTTACTAAAGACTGAGATTTCACACGAAAATCAGCTTTTTTCTCAACGAAAATACGTTTATCCATTTTATTTCCTTTATCTATTTCTACTTAAAGATTGTAGTGAAGACCAAGTATTCTATTTGTAAAAGGCTACTTCAATCCTTGCAATTTTTCCAATACAACTTCATAAACATCTGTCAAGCTACCAAGATCACGACGGAAAACATCCTTGTCCATATGGTGCCCTTCAGCATCCCAAAGGCGGCAGTTATCTGGTGAGAATTCATCTGCCAAGATAATCTTGCCATCCTTATCAAAACCAAATTCCAATTTGAAGTCAATCAAGCGAAGACCAATTTGTGCAAACCAATCTTTTAGCAATTCATTGATACGACGCGTTTCTTCCTTGATATAAGCAATTTGTTCATCATTGGCAATATCCAAGAACTTCACATGCTCATCATTGATGAATGGGTCATCCAAATCATCGTTCTTGTAGTAAAATTCAACGATTGGAGTTTTCAAGTCCAAACCTTCTTCAACGCCAAAACGTTTAGAGAAAGAACCCGCAGTCACATTACGAAGAACAACCTCCAAAGGAATGATAGTAACTTTCTTGTTAAGTTGTTCGGTATCAGAAATACGTTCGATAAAGTGAGTAGCTACACCCGCAGCATTCAATTTTTCAAAAATAAGAGACGAAATCTGATTATTTAGCACACCTTTTCCTTTAATAGTCTCCTTACGAGCACCATTAAGCATGGTTGCCTGGTCCTTATAGACCGACTTAATCACATTTTCGTCTTCTGTACTATAAATATCTTTAGCTTTCCCAGTATAAATCAGTTGGTTTGACATGGAATTGTTCGCCTTTCAAGTTTATTCGTCTTAATTATACCACACCAGAATCCAAAAACCAACATATAGCAAACTTTATTGCTTGAGTAAAAAAATAACGTTCGTGTTTTAGTCCTTTTTTAGAGTTTCTTAATAAATAATGTATAGAAAAAAGGAGTGTGACAGAACTAAATCCATATAACATTTAGTTTCTTGCCTCACTCCAACAAAATAACAATCGTATAGTACACAACTATTATATTATTACGTCTAGCTTTCTTATTCTTTATTCAATTCCTCAGACAAATAGTCCAACAAATCAGCTACCTTAACCATATGGTCAATAGTATCATCGGAAATCTCAAGGTCGAACTCATCCTCCAAATTAATAATGAATTCCATAAGCTCTATTGAATCCACACCCAAGTCATCTAATTTGGTAGCTTCGGTTAAAACAATGTCCTCTTTACCCATCTGCTCTTGAATTACGAGCTGCATTTTCTGAAGAATTTCTACTCTACTCATCAGTTAGCCTCCTCTTTCGGACTAAAGGCTTCAACTAGCTGCTCAACAACCTTAGTATCAAGCATCGTACGAACCTGCTTAATAGTGTAGTAAACCGCCTTAGCATCACTAGATCCATGACATTTTACTACGGGAGCTTTAAGACCAAAGAGAACCGCACCTCCAGCGCTAGAGTAATCCATAGTCTCTTTCATCCCTTTTAGGCTGTCTTTCAATAGGAAGGCACCTAACTTAGCTTTAAGACCACCATTCATGATAGCTGACTTAAGGGTCTTCATGGCACCAAGTCCCGTTCCTTCGATTGCCTTAAGAACTGCATTTCCGGTGAAACCATCAGCTACGACCACATCAGCAGCTCCAGACATAATTTCACGCGCCTCAACATTACCAACAAAGTTAATACTTGGCTCCTTAGATAAGAGCTCAAAAGCCTCCTTACGAAGACTATCCCCCTTTGTTTCCTCAGTCCCATTATTAAGGAGACCTACACGAGGGTTGGCAATTCCACGCACATTTTTAGCATAGAAAGATCCTAAAATAGCATATTGATGCAAATGACTAGCTGTATTTTCCGCATTAGCACCCAAATCAAGCATATCAAAGGGTTGACCAGTAAAACTTGGCATTGTTGACATAAGACCTGGACGCTCAACTCCCTTAATACGTCCGACCACAAAGAGACCTGCAGCCAGAAGGGCACCTGTATTTCCCGCAGAAATCACGGCACCTGCTTTTTTCTCCTTAACAGCCTGTGCACCTAAGACCATTGAAGCTTTTTTCTTCTTACGAATGGCTTTAGCTGGCTCATCATCCGAATTTATCTTTTCATCAGTATGCACAATGCTCACACGTTCATTCGCTGTCAAATAGGTCTTAATTTTAGCTTCATCACCATAAAGCTGGATTTCAATATCTTTGAAATCTGCTATAGCTTGGTTGACACCCTCTACAATTGCGTGTGGCGCATTATCGCCACCCATAGCATCTACTGCAATTACATGCATAGCATTCTCCCTCTTGTCCTCTGCCATAAAACATAAACTCAGATTTCTATCAATAAAATATTATGTAACTAAAATAGACTAGTTCACTGTTTCTAGCAGAGTCTTTCAGCTTATTATCTTCTTATTATAGCACGAACTGACTTGCATTTTAACCCCTGAGACTGAAAACCATTACTTTCCTGTTTCACGTGAAACAAAAAGAAGATAATGTCTAGTCAGCACTATCTTCTTTATTTATAATATGACCCCAAGAATTTAGATTATCAATAAACTTCTTACTTTTAAGATGTATTCCAACATAATTATCATAGAGGTCATCAATAAAATGTCGTAGCTTTCGTTTCATGTCATCCTTAACAGATATGCTTCTCAATTCCTCAAAAGAAAGCCCCTGAAAACGATCTAAAAGATAAGGTACATTAGGATCCAAGTGACTACGCCTTTCATCCTCTGCATAGTGATTTGGACAAAGTAGCCCCGAGAACTTATACGAAAAATCAAAAGGAAGCCCCACACGATGGCAAAAGACACACTCGTGAAAATTCAATCGTACACCGAAACGGTCTAAAACCTGAATCTCAAAGATATTAGTCAAGATTTCATAATCCAAGCCTTCTTCCATTAATTCAAGCGTCTTCTCCAAGAATGCAAATAATTGTGCATCTGCCACACCGTCAGCAATAGCAGCATCCGTCAGAGAAGCTAAATAAGTCGCATAAGACAGCTTGAAAATATCGCTTGTAATTTCCTTAAAGGATTCTGCTTGGCTATAATCCTCTATGAAAGATAAGCCCTCATCATTTACAGTCATCATGAATTCAGCGATGGTTAAAGGTTGAATCACAGCACTTAATTTACCTGACCCACCACCTCTAACAAAAAACATCCGTTTACCAGCTTGCTCGGTAAAAATCTTAACTAGCTTATCGTTCTCACGATAATTACGATTGAAGAGGACAAGCCCTCTACTCTCAAGCTTCTGCATGTTCTTCCATAAACTCTTTCAAACGAGCCATAGCTGTTTCAATAGTATCCATGCTAGCTGCATACGACAAACGAACATAGCCTTCGCCATACTTCCCAAAAGCAACCCCTGGGATAATCGCAATAGCTTTTTCACGAGCAAAGTCTTGACAGAACTTAAAGGAATCTTGAGTATAGCCTTCTGGAATCTTAGCAAAGATGTAGAAAGCACCATCAGGTTTAATAATTTTGAAACCAAGATCAGTCATTTTTTCAAGAATATAATCACGACGCTTCAAATACTCAACTTTCATTGGTTGGGCATCATCTTTACCAGCAGATAAGGCTTCAATAGCTGCAAATTGTGCCATAGTAGCTGCAGCTGTTACCAAATACTGGTGACTCTTAATCAACTGAGCCGTCAAGACTGCAGGTGCAAAAATCAAACCAATACGCCAGCCTGTCATCGCATGAGATTTAGACAAACCATTAATCAAAATCGTTTGTTCTGGCAAATACTCAGCAATAGATACATGTTGGTCCACATAAGTTAGCTCAGAGTAAACTTCATCGCTAACAACAAAAATATCGTATTTTTTCAGAACTTCAGCCAAATCTTTAATCTGTTGACGTGAGTAAGTCACACCTGTTGGGTTAGTTGGGTAGTTAAGTAAAACAGCTTTAAGCTTATCCCCCTGCTCCAAAATTGCCTTTTCTAACATCTCCGGAGTCAAAACAAAATCATTAGCTGTTGTATCAATTTCAACAATTTCAGCACCAACTAGATTTGCAATCGGCTCATATCCAGGATAGGCTGGTGCAGGTAAAAGAATCGTATCTCCTGGCTCCAAAATAGCAGTCAAAGTTGCAGAAAGGGCTTCTGTAGCTCCAATAGTCACCAAGATTTCATTATCTGGGTTATAAGTAAGATTATATTTTTCCTTAACAAAATCTGCCGCAGCTTGACGCAAAGCAGGAAGTCCTGCCATACCTGTATAGTGAGACTGGTTAGCATCGATAGCAGCTTTAGCTGCTTCTTTCACATGATCTGGAGTCGTAAAATCAGGTTCACCAAGTGTCAACTTTTTGATACCTGGTACATCTGAAATTGATTGGTCAAACTGACGAATCATCGAAACTTCAATCTTATCTAAATTTTTATTAAAACGTTGTGTTAAATCCATCACTGTCACCTCTTTGCAATTATGCCTTACATTATATCAAAAACTCAAACGCATTTAAACACCAAAAAAAGCTAGCCTAGGCTAGCTTTAGTCTATTTATGGCCCATTTCAAACAAAGGTGACAATGGACGTTTTTCATGAATACGAATAATTGCCTCTGAAATCAAATCAGCAATTGAAATTTGTTCAATCTTATCAATCAAACGTTCTTCTGGAAGATAAATCGTGTCCAATACGACAAGCTTCTCAATAGCAGATTTTTGAATATTATCAAGTGCTGGACCTGACAATACAGGGTGAGTACATGAGGCATAGACATGAGTCGCACCAGCTTCAGCAAGCGCATCCGCCGCATGACAGATGGTACCCGCAGTATCAATCATATCATCAATCAAAATACATGTTTTACCTTCAACGTTACCAATGATATTCATAACCTCAGAAGTGTTCATTTTATCAACACTACGTCGTTTATCAATGATTGCGATTGGTGTTTTCAAACATTGAGCAAGTTTTCGTGCACGAGTCACACCACCATGGTCTGGAGAAACAACAACAACATCATCACCAGTAAGACCAGCACGATCAAAGTAATCTGCGATAAGTGGTGCCCCCATCAAATGGTCTACAGGAATATCAAAGAATCCTTGAATTTGAGAAGCATGGAGGTCAACTGTCAAAAGTCGATCAACACCTGCAACCTCAAGCATATTAGCAACCAATTTAGATGTGATTGGCTCACGTGAACGTGCCTTACGGTCTTGACGTGCATAACCATAATAAGGCATAACAACACTGATCGTTTCTGCACTTGCACGTTTTAGCGCATCAACCATAATCAAGATTTCCATCAAGTTATCATTTACAGGAGAGCTTGTAGATTGAAGAATAAAAACGTGATGACCACGGATAGATTCTTCAATATTAACTTGAATCTCACCATCTGAAAATTCACGAACACTTGATTTTCCGAGTTCAATACCCATTTTATCAGCAACTTTTGCTGCTAATTCCTGGTTAGACGATAAAGCAAACAACTTCAAATTCGTATAAGACATGATTTCCTCCAAAATATCTACTAAACCATTCTACCTTTTTTTAGATTGATTTTCAATGCAAAATAAATGGTGTCACAGTAACTTAACAAGACTAAAAAGATTTAACCTTAACCTCGACATTTTCCCGTCTAAAAGTAATTCCAGAAAGTAAAGACATTTTGCTATAAAATAAAAACGATTCGAGAAAATTCGAATCGCCTTCTTGTAGTCATTATGGGTAAATATAGTATACAGAACCACCATGAGCTGAAGATGTTGGATCAAATGTACCACGGTAGTTACCGATTGACATGTTACCAGCATAGTTTGATTCCATAACTTGAATTGAATTTGCACCTGATGCTGATGTTACGTAAGCTACGTGACCATAACCACCACCATCATTTGGCCAAACCGCAATTGCTCCGGCTACAGGAGTTGTACCAACTGAGTGGCCAGCTGCTTGTGCGCTAGCAATCCAGTTTTTAGCATTACCCCAGTAATTACCAACCCATGAAGCTAATGATTTAGCACCCCAAGTACATTGACCAACAGGATATGTATTAGGAGTTGAGGCAGCTGATACTTTAGCTGTTTCAGCTGCTGGAGCTGGTGCTTCTGAAGCTGCAGGTGCTTGACTTGCTGGTGCTTCTGAAGTTGCTGCAGGTGCTTCGCTAGCAGGAGCTGGTGCTTCTGAAGCTGCTGGAGCAGCTGATTCTGGTTGTGCTTCAGGCTCTTGTGTTGCTTCAGATGTTGCTGGAGCAGCAGGCTCTTGTTGTGCCTCTGAGGCAGCTGATTCTGGTTGTGCTTCAGGCTCTTGTGTTGCTTCTGAAGTTGCAACAGTTGGCTCTTGAGTAGTTTCTGAAGTTTCTGATGAAACAGGTTCTTGTACTGCTTCTGAGGCTGTTGCTATTTCTGAAACAGTAGCTTCTGAAGGTTGAGCTACAGCTTCTGAAGTTGCTGCCGCCTCTGATTGAGCTACAAATGCTGCCGCTTCTGAAGATGCTACTGCTTGTGCTGCTGCCTCTGATTCTGCAATTGCTTGTGACTGAGCAACTGATGCTGCAGTTGAAGCTGCCACTGCTTCTGCAGTTGATTTAGCAGAAACAAGTGATGTTTTTTCATCTTGAGCTGTAGCCAATTCTGCAGCCAAAGCAACTTGTGCTGCTTCTAGTTCTGCTTGTTGAGTTGTCAAACCAGCTTCTGTTGTTTCAAGTTCTGCCTTATTAGTTGCAATCTCATTAATAGCAGCTTGGTTTTGTTCTTGTTTTGCAGCAAGCTCTTTTTGATCAGACTCTTGTTTTGTCAACATGTCATTATTAGCTGTAACAACTTTTGAAATAGCTGTGATACGAGTAATAGCTTCAGAGATTGACTTAGAGTTCAAGATAGAGTTGATGTAGCTAGTCGCAGTATTATTTTGTTGAGCACTACGAGCTTGTTTCGCCAAAGAATCTTGACGAGCTACAATTTTACTTGATAATTCTTGAATTTCAGATTCCAAATCTGCTGATACTTTTTCAAGTTCAGCATTTTTAGTTTCCAATTCTGATTTTTGTGTTCTAAGTGTAGATACTTGAGATTGGATTGTAGCAACTTGCGCTTGTGCAGTCTCTTGTTGAGAAGCAAGGTTACTAATTGCGTTATCTGCAGCAGCGATTTGCGAATCATAATCCTCTGCATGTACTGATGCAGCTGCTGATAAGGTTACACCACTTACCAACACTGCTGAAAGAATACGTTTTTTCATAATATAAAATACTACTCCTTTTCGATAAGACCTATTAATTGTATCAAAAAATGGCGCAAACTTTGTTACGCCAATATTACAGTTCTATTTAAATCTATCAACTGACAGATACAAAAATAATTTTTCAAGAATAGGTTTAATAAAGATAAAGGTCAAAAGATTAAACACTATACTAGGACTTAGTTGATAAATAATAAAATCCGTCACAGACTCATTGGAGAAACCATAAAATAAGGCAAAGCCAAAATTTATAGTATCAAAGAGAAAGAGGAATAAAAACATTAACAAAAAATCAACATAGGTATTTCTCTTAACAATTCGACCTAGCTGAGTTAACAGATAGCATAACAGCGGCAGAGTTAGAATTACTATACCAACTGTTTTGAAATAATAGGTATCATAAAGAAATCCAAAACAAACAAGGTAAAGAAAGGAATACTTATTTGGAAAATCAAGAGTTAAGATAAAAATATAAATAATGAAAAGATGAGATGATAGAAAAAATTCAGGAGATAAATAATGATTAAGTATCATCGAAATATGACCATCCCATAGAAAAGGAACAATACTCAGTAAGAAAGGAATAATAGAATACTTGGATAATTTCATATTATTTACCATCTCCAACTAAAGTAACATAAGAAATTTTATCAAAATCAGCATAAGGTTTTACCAAAATCGTACGATTTCCTTCATAATCACTCACAGAGTCTACAGTACCAATTGGAACATCCTTTACTGATACATCATCAAGACCACTTGTAACTACTTCAGTCCCAACCTTAACGTTAGAAGATGAATTGAGTTGTGTCATCTCTAACAGCTTCTTTTTTTTATCATAACGAGATATAATCCCGAAAATCTGGTTATCATCCTCTGATTTGACGCTAGAAGCAAGGTAACTATCACTAGAACTACTAGAAAGTAAAGAAATAGTAGTAGTATCATCATATACCTTAGTTACAAAACCAATTACTCCACCATTAGAAGTTGCTAGCATAGATTTACTAACATTCTTAGACTTACCGACATTAATCGTTAACTCTTTTAACCAAGTCACAGAAGGTCGCATAGAAACTTCAGCAGTGAGAACAGTATCACGACTTAGCTTGTCCGAAAGATTAAGCGAAGCTCTTAAAGAATCATTCTCTTCTTGCAAGTTAGAAATAATAGATGATTGATTTTCTAAATTCGATAAAGATTTTTTTAAATCTTGATTCTCATTATAGGTTGATAAGAGATCAGAAATAACATTATGAGATTTTGATAAAGCAGTAAATGGAACTGAAACCACTGAGTCTACTTTGGTAACGAAACCCGAAACATTAGACGAGATATCCTTGGTTAATTTTTTATTAGTAAAGACAAAAGAAAAAAGCATTACAAAAAATAGAAAAATAATAAACCCATAAAGAAGAAATCGATAAAAACTATTTTTCATTTTGTCACCTCAAAAAAAGAAAACGAATTATCTTAAAGATAATTCGTCATAATACTACGGAGAATGGGGGATTCGAACCCCCGCGCCGGTTACCCGACCTAACGATTTAGCAAACCGTCCTCTTCAGCCTCTTGAGTAATTCTCCAATATGGGCACGAGTGGAATCGAACCACCGACCTCACGCTTATCAGGCGTGCGCTCTAACCATCTGAGCTACGCGCCCAAGCAAATGCTTGGCTAAAATATCCAAATAAAGCGGGTGACGAGAATCGAACTCGCGACAACAGCTTGGAAGGCTGTAGTTTTACCACTAAACTACACCCGCTTAACAAAAATGGCGCGAGACGGAATCGAACCGCCGACACATGGAGCTTCAATCCATTGCTCTACCAACTGAGCTACCGAGCCATATTGCGGGAGCAGGATTTGAACCTACGACCTTCGGGTTATGAGCCCGACGAGCTACCTAGCTGCTCCATCCCGCGTTAATTATAAGGAGGATGTGGGATTCGAACCCACGCACGCTTTTACACGCCTGACGGTTTTCAAGACCGTTCCCTTCAGCCGGACTTGGGTAATCCTCCAAATATTATAATTAATATATGGACCTTGTAGGACTCGAACCTACGACCGCTCGGTTATGAGCCGAGTGCTCTAACCAGTTGAGCTAAAGGTCCAAGAAATCCATATATATAGCGGCGAAGGGGATCGAACCCCCGACCTCCCGGGTATGAACCGGACGCTCTAGCCAGCTGAGCTACACCGCCATAAATCGGGAAGACAGGATTCGAACCTGCGACCCCTTGGTCCCAAACCAAGTGCTCTACCAAGCTGAGCTACTTCCCGATAAAAATGCACCCTAGAGGAGTCGAACCTCTAACCGCCTGATTCGTAGTCAGGTACTCTATCCAGTTGAGCTAAGGGTGCTCATTATTATATTATGCCGAGGACCGGGATCGAACCGGTACGAAAGTTTCCTTTCGCAGGATTTTAAGTCCTGTGCGTCTGCCAGTTCCGCCACCCCGGCTCCTCAAGCGAACGACGGGATTCGAACCCGCGACCCCCACCTTGGCAAGGTGGTGTTCTACCACTGAACTACGTTCGCATTTTATGCCGGCTACATGACTTGAACACGCGACCCTCTGATTACAAATCAGATGCTCTACCAACTGAGCTAAGCCGGCTAACTTTTCTAATGCGGGTGAAGGGACTTGAACCCCCACGCCGTTAAGCGCCAGATCCTAAATCTGGTGCGTCTGCCAATTCCGCCACACCCGCATATATGACCCGTACTGGGCTCGAACCAGTGACCCATTGATTAAAAGTCAATTGCTCTACCAACTGAGCTAACGAGTCTCAAATATTTCTACTTGACGGTCCCGACGGGAATCGAACCCGCGATCTTCGCCGTGACAGGGCGACGTGATAACCGCTACACCACGGGACCTATGGGAGTTAACGGGATCGAACCGCTGACCCTCTGCTTGTAAGGCAGATGCTCTCCCAGCTGAGCTAAACTCCCTATGCGCTAAGCGACTACCGTATCTAACAGGGGGCAACCCCCAACTACATCAGGCGTACTAGGGCTTAACTTCTGTGTTCGGCATGGGAACAGGTGTATCTCCTAGGCTATCGTCACTTAACTCTGAGTATTCTCAACTCAAAATTGAATATCTATACTGTATCAAGAAACCAAATCGTTGTCAATATGTCTCAGTTACTTTCTTTGGATAAGTCCTCGAGCTATTAGTATTAGTCCGCTACATGTGTCACCACACTTCCACTTCTAACCTATCAACCTGATCATCTCTCAGGGCTCTTACTGATATAAAATCATGGGAAATCTCATCTTGAGGTGGGCTTCACACTTAGATGCTTTCAGCGTTTATCCCTTCCCTACATAGCTACCCAGCGATGCTCTTGGCAGAACAACTGGTACACCAGCGGTAAGTCCACTCTGGTCCTCTCGTACTAGGAGCAGATCCTCTCAAATTTCCTACGCCCGCGACGGATAGGGACCGAACTGTCTCACGACGTTCTGAACCCAGCTCGCGTGCCGCTTTAATGGGCGAACAGCCCAACCCTTGGGACCGACTACAGCCCCAGGATGCGACGAGCCGACATCGAGGTGCCAAACCTCCCCGTCGATGTGAACTCTTGGGGGAGATAAGCCTGTTATCCCCAGGGTAGCTTTTATCCGTTGAGCGATGGCCCTTCCATGCGGAACCACCGGATCACTAAGCCCGACTTTCGTCCCTGCTCGAGTTGTAGCTCTCGCAGTCAAGCTCCCTTATACCTTTACACTCTGCGAATGATTTCCAACCATTCTGAGGGAACCTTTGGGCGCCTCCGTTACCTTTTAGGAGGCGACCGCCCCAGTCAAACTGCCCGTCAGACACTGTCTCCGATAGGGATAACCTATCTGGGTTAGAGTAGCCATAACACAAGGGTAGTATCCCAACAACGCCTCACTCGAAACTGGCGTCCCGAGGTCATAGGCTCCTACCTATCCTGTACATGTGGTACAGATACTCAATATCAAACTGCAGTAAAGCTCCATGGGGTCTTTCCGTCCTGTCGCGGGTAACCTGCATCTTCACAGGTACTAAAATTTCACCGAGTCTCTCGTTGAGACAGTGCCCAAATCATTACGCCTTTCGTGCGGGTCGGAACTTACCCGACAAGGAATTTCGCTACCTTAGGACCGTTATAGTTACGGCCGCCGTTTACTGGGGCTTCAATTCATACCTTCGCTATTGCTAAGCACTCCTCTTAACCTTCCAGCACCGGGCAGGCGTCACCCCCTATACATCATCTTACGATTTAGCAGAGAGCTGTGTTTTTGATAAACAGTTGCTTGGGCCTATTCACTGCGGCTGACCATAAGTCAGCGCCCCTTCTCCCGAAGTTACGGGGCCATTTTGCCGAGTTCCTTAACGAGAGTTCTCTCGCTCACCTGAGGCTACTCGCCTCGACTACCTGTGTCGGTTTGCGGTACGGGTAGAGTATAATTAACGCTAGAAGCTTTTCTCGGCAGTGTGACATCACTAACTTCGCTACTAAACTTCGCTCCCCATCACAGCTCAATGTTATAGATATAAGCATTTGACTCATATCACACCTCACTGCTTGGCCAGACACTTCCAATCGTCTGGTTTAGTTAGCCTACTGCGTCCCTCCATCACTATATACTCTAGTACAGGAATATCAACCTGTTGTCCATCGGATACACCTTTCGGTCTCTCCTTAGGTCCCGACTAACCCAGGGCGGACGAGCCTTCCCCTGGAAACCTTAGTCTTACGGTGGACAGGATTCTCACCTGTCTTTCGCTACTCATACCGGCATTCTCACTTCTATGCGCTCCAGCACTCCTCACGGTACACCTTCTTCGCACATAGAACGCTCTCCTACCATACCTATAAAGGTATCCACAGCTTCGGTAATATGTTTTAGCCCCGGTACATTTTCGGCGCAGGGTCACTCGACTAGTGAGCTATTACGCACTCTTTGAATGAATAGCTGCTTCTAAGCTAACATCCTAGTTGTCTGTGCAACCCCACATCCTTTTCCACTTAACATATATTTTGGGACCTTAGCTGGTGGTCTGGGCTGTTTCCCTTTCGACTACGGATCTTAGCACTCGCAGTCTGACTGCCGATTATATCTCGTTGGCATTCGGAGTTTATCTGAGATTGGTAATCCGGGATGGACCCCTCACCCAAACAGTGCTCTACCTCCAAGAGACTTAACATCGACGCTAGCCCTAAAGCTATTTCGGAGAGAACCAGCTATCTCCAAGTTCGTTTGGAATTTCTCCGCTACCCACAAGTCATCCAAGCACTTTTCAACGTGCCCTGGTTCGGTCCTCCAGTGAGTTTTACCTCACCTTCAACCTGCTCATGGGTAGGTCACATGGTTTCGGGTCTACGACATGATACTAATGCGCCCTATTAAGACTCGGTTTCCCTACGGCTCCGTCTCTTCAACTTAACCTCGCATCATATCGTAACTCGCCGGTTCATTCTACAAAAGGCACGCTCTCACCCATTAACGGGCTCGAACTTGTTGTAGGCACACGGTTTCAGGTTCTATTTCACTCCCCTCCCGGGGTGCTTTTCACCTTTCCCTCACGGTACTGGTTCACTATCGGTCACTAGAGAGTATTTAGGGTTGGGAGATGGTCCTCCCAGATTCCGACGAGATTTCTCGTGTCTCGCCGTACTCAGGATACTGCTAGGTATAAAGACTATTTCGAATACGAGGCTATTACTCTCTTTGGCCTACCTTCCCAGGTAGTTCTTCTATAATCTTTAAGTCCACGTTGCAGTCCTACAACCCCGAAGAGTAAACTCTTCGGTTTGCCCTCTTGCCGTTTCGCTCGCCGCTACTAAGGCAATCGCTTTTGCTTTCTCTTCCTGCAGCTACTTAGATGTTTCAGTTCACTGCGTCTTCCTCTACATTACCTTAACAGTAATGAGTGACAGGCATTACCTGCCGGGTTCCCCCATTCGGACATCTCTGGATCATTGCTCACTTACAGCTCCCCAAAGCATTTCGTCGTTAGTCACGTCCTTCATCGGCTTCTAGTGCCAAGGCATCCACCGTGCGCCCTTATTAACTTAACCTTATTTTGGTCTTTCGACCTAACTCATTAAATATTCACAGCGTTTCGGTTTATTTTCTTGTTACTATCTATATGTATTTAATTACATATGGAATTTGATATAGATATTCAATTTTCAATGGACAATACTTGAATCTTTCGATTCAATGGAGCCTAGCGGGATCGAACCGCTGACCTCCTGCGTGCAAAGCAGGCGCTCTCCCAGCTGAGCTAAGGCCCCACAAGACCTCTCAAAACTAAATAAGAAACTCAAGTACATTCCGTTTTTCCTTAGAAAGGAGGTGATCCAGCCGCACCTTCCGATACGGCTACCTTGTTACGACTTCACCCCAATCATCTATCCCACCTTAGGCGGCTGGCTCCAAAAGGTTACCTCACCGACTTCGGGTGTTACAAACTCTCGTGGTGTGACGGGCGGTGTGTACAAGGCCCGGGAACGTATTCACCGCGGCGTGCTGATCCGCGATTACTAGCGATTCCGACTTCATGTAGGCGAGTTGCAGCCTACAATCCGAACTGAGATTGGCTTTAAGAGATTAGCTTGCCGTCACCGACTCGCAACTCGTTGTACCAACCATTGTAGCACGTGTGTAGCCCAGGTCATAAGGGGCATGATGATTTGACGTCATCCCCACCTTCCTCCGGTTTATTACCGGCAGTCTCGCTAGAGTGCCCAACTGAATGATGGCAACTAACAATAGGGGTTGCGCTCGTTGCGGGACTTAACCCAACATCTCACGACACGAGCTGACGACAACCATGCACCACCTGTCACCGATGTACCGAAGTAACTTTCTATCTCTAGAAATAGCATCGGGATGTCAAGACCTGGTAAGGTTCTTCGCGTTGCTTCGAATTAAACCACATGCTCCACCGCTTGTGCGGGCCCCCGTCAATTCCTTTGAGTTTCAACCTTGCGGTCGTACTCCCCAGGCGGAGTGCTTAATGCGTTAGCTGCGGCACTGAATCCCGGAAAGGATCCAACACCTAGCACTCATCGTTTACGGCGTGGACTACCAGGGTATCTAATCCTGTTCGCTCCCCACGCTTTCGAGCCTCAGCGTCAGTTACAGACCAGAGAGCCGCTTTCGCCACCGGTGTTCCTCCATATATCTACGCATTTCACCGCTACACATGGAATTCCACTCTCCCCTTCTGCACTCAAGTTTGACAGTTTCCAAAGCGAACTATGGTTGAGCCACAGCCTTTAACTTCAGACTTATCAAACCGCCTGCGCTCGCTTTACGCCCAATAAATCCGGACAACGCTCGGGACCTACGTATTACCGCGGCTGCTGGCACGTAGTTAGCCGTCCCTTTCTGGTAAGCTACCGTCACAGTGTGAACTTTCCACTCTCACACTCGTTCTTGACTTACAACAGAGCTTTACGATCCGAAAACCTTCTTCACTCACGCGGCGTTGCTCGGTCAGGGTTGCCCCCATTGCCGAAGATTCCCTACTGCTGCCTCCCGTAGGAGTCTGGGCCGTGTCTCAGTCCCAGTGTGGCCGATCACCCTCTCAGGTCGGCTATGTATCGTCGCCTAGGTGAGCCGTTACCTCACCTACTAGCTAATACAACGCAGGTCCATCTTGTAGTGGAGCAATTGCCCCTTTCAAATAAATGACATGTGTCATCCATTGTTATGCGGTATTAGCTATCGTTTCCAATAGTTATCCCCCGCTACAAGGCAGGTTACCTACGCGTTACTCACCCGTTCGCAACTCATCCAAGAAGAGCAAGCTCCTCTCTTCAGCGTTCTACTTGCATGTATTAGGCACGCCGCCAGCGTTCGTCCTGAGCCAGGATCAAACTCTCATTAAAAACTTTAATAATTGTTCGAGCGTTAACTCATTACCGTCGTCTGACGATTTATTCTTGTAAATTGACAGGTTATAATTCTTCTATCATAACCCTGCACTTGGTTTCTTATTCAGTTCTCAAAGGTCTTTGTCTCTCTTAAGACAACTTCTATATTCTAGCAAATCTAGAATACCTTGTCAACACTTTTTTGAAGTTTTTTTACTTCTCGTGTCCGCTGTCTCTCCCGAAACAGCTTATTTATAATATCATCTCTAGCTTGTCTTGTCAATAACTTGTATTGATTTTAATTTTCTTTTTTTATAATACTTTTTAATAGTATTTCTTCTCTCGATTTATCTAAAAAAAGAAGAGTAAAACTCCTTACTCTTCTTCATCTTTATTTTTATTTTCAATTCTTTCTTTGACTTCATCGTAAGATAGGGCATGATTATCTTCTTCTGAATCTCCAAGAGAATCCTCCGGCATCTTACCAGTCTCATAAATTGACTTGATTTGTGCAGCATCAAGTGTTTCATACTTAAGCAAAGCTTCTGCAATGAGAGTATGTGTTTCTCGGTTGGCATTGATAATTTCAGCTGCTTTGTCATGTGCCTCAACTAAAAGTGATCGAATTTCTTCGTCAATAAGTTGAGCTGTATGAGCTGAGTAAGACTTATCTGTCGTAAATTGTCCTGGATTCATCGCATGATTACCTTCATATTGGACTGGTCCAAGTTTTTCGCTCATACCATATTCAGTAACCATTGCACGTGCTAACTGTGTTGCTTGCTCAAAGTCATTTGAAGCGCCTGAGGTTTGAACGTTGAAAATAATTTCTTCTGCAACACGTCCACCCATAAGTCCTGCCAATTGTTCTTTTAGCTCATCTTTAGATGACAACATCTGATCCTCTTTTGGTAGAGAAATCATATAACCACCTGCGCGACCTCGTGGAACAATAGTAACCTTGTGAACATCACGAGCGCTAGAAAGTGTTAAACCAACAATTGTATGACCTGCTTCATGGTAAGCCACAACTTTACGTTCGTGTTCTGAAACTTGGCGGTCTTTCTTAGATGGTCCAGCAATAACACGATCCTCTGCTTCGTCGATATCACTAGCATCAATTCTAGTCTTACTACGTCGTGCAGCAACTAGGGCTGCTTCATTCAAGACATTCTCTAAGTCAGCTCCAACAAAACCTGGAGTTTGTTGAGCAACAACTTTAAGGTCAACATCTTCAGCCAATGGTTTATTCTTGGCATGGACTTTCAAGATAGCTTCTCGGCCTTTTACATCTGGGCGACCAACAAGAACTTTACGGTCAAAACGTCCTGGACGTAGGAGGGCTGGATCAAGAACATCACTGCGGTTGGTTGCAGCAATGACAATGATATTCTCATTTCCATCAAAACCATCCATTTCTATCAACAGTTGGTTAAGGGTTTGTTCACGTTCGTCGTTACCGCCGCCCATTCCAGTACCACGACGACGGCCAACCGCATCGATTTCATCAATAAAGATAATAGCACGTTCGGCCTTCTTAGCGTCTTCAAAAAGACTACGAACACGACTTGCTCCGACACCGACAAACATCTCTACGAAATCAGAACCTGAGATACTAAAGAAAGGAACATCTGCTTCACCAGCAACAGCTTTAGCAAGCAGAGTTTTACCTGTCCCTGGAGGGCCTTCAAGGAGAACACCCTTAGGGATACGTGCACCAAGTGCTTTATATTTACGTGGATTTTTGAGGAAATCTACGACTTCTACAAGTTCTTCTTTTTCTTCTTCCGCACCAGCCACATCTGTGAAACGAACTTTAATATTCTCTTTTGATTGAGTCTTAGCACGGTTGCGGCCAAAATTCATTGCACCGCGGTTACCACCTTGATTCATCATGAAAAGGAAGAAAATAGCAATCCCAATCAAAGGTAGGTAACTAAAAAGATATGAAATCCAAGCACCACTTGAACTTTCACGTATCATTTTAACATTAACATCAGCTGCTTCTGATGCTGACTGCAATTTCTGCATGGTTGTTTCATTCTGCAGCACAGTCGATGTAAAGCTACGTGTCTCTGATGATGCACTACCTAAAAATGGTAGACTAAGATCAGTATCAACCTTTTCGGCCTTTTTGTAGCTACCTTTAACTTCAATGATACTACCGTCTGGCTGATAAGTGATAGATTTTACCTTACCATCTTCAATTTTCTTAACCAACTGTGTGTAAGACAATTGTTGACTTGGGCTTTGGCTTCCTCCTGCAAAGTATTGTACTCCGGTTACAACCGCAATAATAACTATGATGTAGAGAAAAGCGTTCCGTAAGAAGCCATTATTATTTTTATTATTCATAAATTAATTAGACCTTTACTTATTTTGTATAAATTTCTTCTTTTAGGACACCGACATAAGGGAGGTTACGGTATTTTTCATCATAGTCTAGTCCGAAACCAACGATAAATTCATTAGGAACATCGTAACATACGTAATCTGCCTCAATATCAACAACACGACCTTCTGGTTTATCAAAAAGAGTTGCGATTTTGACTGAATTGGCTTTACGGTACTTGAACATATCTCGAAGATAAAGGAGCGTACGACCTGTGTCAATGATATCTTCAATAAAGATGATGTCTCGTCCTTCAACATTAGTGTCAACATCTTTAAGAATCTTTACTTCACCGCTGCTGACAGTTCCGCCACCATAACTAGAAACGACCATAAAGTCCATCTCAATATGGGTGTCGATATGTTTGATAAGTTCTGCCATAAATGGAACAGCACCTTTCAAAACACAGACTAGTAAAGGATTTTTCCCCGCATAATCCTCTGTCAATTGTTGTCCTAGTTCTTTAGTTTTAGCTACGATATCCTCTTGGGAAAAGAGGACTTTTTTAATGTCTTTTTCTAACATTTGGGTTCCCTTTCTCGAAGTCAATATTCTGTTATTATACCACTTTTACTTCAATCATCGTTATTTGAACATGGTATTTGATTAGAAATTCTTATAAATGACTACAGTGCCATAAAGTATAGCATTTTCAGGTCTTTTTTTCAAATAGAGACGCCCAGCAACATAAAGAAAAATAATCTGACCATCTTGTTCTCCTATAATGGCTTTTTGACGATCCTTCTCTAAAATCTTATTGTCTATAAATAGTCGTCTTAACTTTTTATGGTGACTACCAAGGTCAATCTTATCGCCTTCTTTTCTATGACGAATCACTATTGGGGAATCTGACCAAATACTAATAGTATCTGAGTTAGAAACGTCATTGAATTCTGAAAAACTCAAGGTATAATCCTCAAACTCAACAGATTTTCCAAATTCTAAGAGACAAGGAGGGGATAAAGAGATAGCCTCTTCTTTCCTTATTAGGAAAGAAGTCTGTGTTTTTACTAGTTCGTAACCATTTATTAGGGGGATCTTTCCTGAAACATTTTTCCTTAGATAACTTATCAATTGATTAAATTGGCCTTTAGAAAGCTGTAAATCAGGAAAGGTATCTAAATAGTTCTGAAGAAGAAAGAGCTGGACAGCATCTGACTGTTGCTGAAAAACAGATAAATCAGTAATAGTAATATCCTTTGTTAACTCCCCTAAAGCTTGCTTCATAAGACCAATCTCCTCGGCTAAAAGACAAAGGTGCTCCTTAAATTTAGGATTTTCCTGAGATAAGGTAGGAAGATAGGACAGTCTGATGCGATTCCGAAGATAGGCTAGTGACGTATTACTCCTATCTTCAAAATGGAAAGTTACGGGAAGCCGATCTTTCGTAAGATGCAAAAAGGGGCGAATAACCTGACCAGTACCAAATGGTCTGATAGCTGAAATTCCTGTCAGGTGTCTTAAACGACTTCCTCTCAACAGTCTCATAAAAATCGTCTCTGCTTGATCATCTGCATGATGGGCTGTTACAAGAGCAGAGTAATCATAATCTTTCATGACTCGCTTAAAAAACTCATAGCGAAAGGTACGGGCAGCATTTTCTGAAAACTTTCCTGAGAAGGCACTATAGTGAAAAGGGACCTTATGTTCCTTTGCCCAATGACGTAAATACGCTTCTTCATGCTCCGACTCTTGTCGTTGTTTATGGTTAACGTGAGCAATCCCCAACTGAATATCCAAATCTTTTTGATGGTTATACAAAAAGTGCAGCAAACTCATAGAGTCTGCTCCACCTGATACTGCTACTAAAATTTTCTTGTGCTGGTTAAAATAACCCTTGGCTTGCATCATTTTCAACAATTTTTGTGTCATTATTTTAAAATTCCATAAACATCATCTGCAATTGAGGTGATTTTGTCATAGCCCTCTTTATCCGTAAAAATCGATAGAATAAAGGGAGAATCTGCATAAACAATAGCGACGTCATGTTTAAAGTCGTAGGCATCACCAATTTTATGAGCGACGGGAACATCAATGTTTTTGGAAATACGTTCGCCATCATAGTCCGTACTTGAAAGATAAGTGATAATATCTCCATTTTGTCTATAAACAGCCTCCATCAAAGTACCTGCGGCTCTAGCAGTCAACTCCTTTTTATCCATATTCCACGAAGTCGCTGCGGCTTTATCTACTGATTTTTGGAAGGCCTTGTCATACTGATTAGTTACATAATAACCTAATATATTTGTCGCTACATTATCTGAGTTTTGGGCTACAGCCTTTAACAGATTTTCCAAGCTATAATTCTTATCATCAGGCATCTTACTAATCTTTCCAGAACCATCTGGATCATAGGCACCTGGAAAACCATTTACAGCAGAGGTATATTGATACTCATCTGATAATGATAATTTCTTTTGGGACAGACGTTCCTGTGCATAATAGAGTACTCCAAGCTTGGCTACGCTTGCTGCATACATGCTTTTTTCGTCATTGATAGCAGCTACTCGGTCCGTATCAAGCTGTTTAACATAAACTGAGATGCGCTCTTGATTGTTATACTTCTCATTAAGGACTTTTTGAACAGCCTCGATGCGATTGTCAGTCGTTGATAAATCAGAAGCGTTAATCCACCCCTCTCCGTCTACCAAATAGTAGGTCCCTGCATGCGTCTGAGCTGCTTGGCTAACCTTAATGGGTTTAAAACTAGCGAGTTTGGAGTCAGCTTTTTCAGTTCCTAGAACGTAAGGTTCTTTGTATACCGTAAAACCATCTTTAGTCCAGAGGGTCATATCTACTGGTTTTTGATTATAGATACTGTCGTCTACAATTGATTTCTGACTAGCGGCTACATAATCACCATCTTGAAGTTGGAAAACGGGTTCACCTTTAGCATTCCAAAAAATAGCAGAAATCGATAGTTTGGTATCCGCTTGGATACTGGTTTTAAATTCTGTTAAATCCTTGTTCTTGTAAGTTAGGATAGTTGTTATCGTTCTTGGATTTTTAGGAATCTGTTTAAATTGAGTCAAGCTAGCTGTAGTATTTTGAGTCAATTTTTGGACCTGTTTTGGGGTCAGAGTTAGCTCCTTCTCCATAGGAAGTAAGACTAGAGGACTAGAAGATACAAGCACAACAGTTGCAGCTATTAAGAGCTTTTTCATGCTTGCTTCTTCACCTCCTCTTTCCTCGGTAATTCCGTTTTAAGTTGCTGATTTTTTTCTGATAGTTCCTCTAACTTGGCTTCTGAATAGGTTAAAAAAGTTTCTACAGTTTTAAGTAAATCTTTCATTAGGGTAATAAGCTTGGTACAGGATAGATTGACTCTCCTTCACGTGAATAATAGTACTTAGCACGCGCATATTTCTCGGCGAAAGCATCATCCTTAAGTTTCTTAGCCAAATCCTTTCGTTCCTTTGTCTGATCTGACAATTTATCATAGTCTTTCTGAAGCGACAAGACTTCCTTCTCTTGCTGTTTGATATTCATATAGGTCTCAACCAGATTGTAGGTTGGCAAGATAAAGAGTAAAACAACCACAAAGAGAATCCATCCCATAAAGCGATTCCTTTGTTCGTGTTCGGCACGCTCTAATCGTTGCTCTTGATTGGCATTATCAATGTAATCGTTCGTAAGCTGTACAATATTAGGCTTCTTGCTCATCTGCTTCAATCCTTGTTTCACTTATAATCTCGTACATTTTTGCCGCATCTTCTTTTTTAGTACTGTCTTTCATTTCTAAAACACGGACAGTTAGAAGTTTATTTCCAAAACGAACTTCCACTTGGTCACCAATTTTTAAATCTGTAGATGACTTAGCGAGTACACCATTTACTTTTATACGTCCTTTATCAGCTACTTCTTTAGCAACTGGACGGCGTTTGATAATTCGTGATACTTTTAAATATTTGTCTAATCTCAATGTTACTGTTTCCTTTTCGTTAGGATATCTCTTCTATGATAGCATTTTTTTGAGAAAATAGGGGACTAAAGCCTTTTCAAGTACAAAAATAAGAGAATCGACACTAGTCGACCCTCTCAGGAGATTTATGAAAAAGAAAAGTTTTAGGATGTTTTATAGTATAGAGAGACTTACTTAAACTTTCCTTAAGCTTCCTTTTTTTCTTTACGTTCTTTGATTTCCATAAATGTCTGTCCAAAAATTTTTAATTCTTCAAGAATCTCATAGTCTTTCTTGTTACGAACATCAAAAGTAATCTCTACTTTCCCCTGGTTATCACTGATTTTTGCTTTTAAATGCGTTTTAGAGATGGCTTCGAAATAGTCTTGAGTCAAGAAGAATTTAAGAGAGGCTTGTTCGAAACGAACAATAATAGTATCGTTCTTACGCTCGACTAATTCTGCAAAGGCAGCATCTAAATAGGCCTTAACCAGACCAATCTCAATGAGATAGGCAACTTGGTCTGGATATTCTCCAAAGCGGTCAATAAGCTCATCTTGAAGGTCTTGATAGTCTTTCTGATTCTCAATTTCTCGAATACGCTTATAAATTTCAATTTTTTGGCGCTCGTCAGAAATATAGTCGGAAGGGAGGTAAGCATCAATCTGAAGATTGAACTCTGCATTTCCTTTACGGCGAACTTGAGTTTTACCTTGACGTTTATTGATAGCCTCTTCCAAGAGTTGCGAGTACATTTCGAATCCGACTGAGTCGATGAAACCACTTTGAGAAGCACCAAGAATGTTACCGGCACCACGAATTGATAAATCACGCATGGCAATTTTGAAACCTGATCCCAGTTCTGTAAAGCCCTTAATAGCATCCAATCGCTTCTCAGAGACTTCCGTCAACACTTTATCAGGACGATACATGAGATAGGCATAAGCAATTCGATTACTACGCCCCACACGACCTCTCAACTGATAAAGAGTAGATAAGCCCATATGATCTGCATTCTCAATAAAGAGCGTATTAACGTTGGAGATATCAATCCCTGTCTCGATAATGGTCGTTGCTACCAAAACATCGTAATCACCATTCAAGAAATCCAAGAGGGTATTCTCCAACATAACCTCACTCATCTGACCATGAACAAATCCGATACGTGCTTCAGGGACCAGCTCATGTAGTTCAGAAACTTTTTGATCAATGGTTTCAACACGATTATAAACATAAAAAATCTGGCCGCCTCGGTCCATCTCTCTTAATATCGCTTCTCGAATAAGACCAGGATTAGTTTCCATAACATAAGTTTGAACTGGATAACGGTTGGTAGGTGCTGTCTCAATAATCGACAAATCACGAATACCTAACATAGACATATGAAGCGTACGAGGAATAGGTGTCGCAGTTAGCGTAAGGACATCAACCTTAGCCTTCAGCTCCTTAAGTTTCTCTTTATGCTTCACGCCAAAACGTTGTTCTTCATCAATTACTAGCAAGCCTAAGTCAAAGAACTTAACATCTTTAGACAGCAGGCGGTGGGTACCAATAATAATATCAATACGCCCTTTAGCGAGATTTTCAATAGTCTCATTTTGCTCTTTTTTACTTCTAAAACGACTGAGTTCATCTACTTCAACGGCATGATTTTCAAAACGTTCTTTAAAATTCAAATAGTGCTGATGGGCGAGAACTGTTGTAGGAACTAGGATAGCAACTTGCTTTCCATCATTGACTGCCTTGAAGGCAGCACGCATAGCTACCTCTGTCTTACCAAAACCAACATCACCCACCAAGAGACGATCCATGGGTTTGTCTGACTCCATGTCTGCCTTAATTTCCTTGATAGAACGCAATTGATCCTCTGTCTCAGCATAGGCAAAATCATCTTCGAAATCCCTTTGGTTATAATCATCTGGTGAAAAAGCAAAACCTTTAAGTTGACTACGCTCAGCATAAAGTTTTAAGAGATCATCGGCAATATCCTCTACTTGCTTGCTTACTTTTTGTTTAGTCTTTTGGAAACGCCCATCATTGAGTTTATTAATTTTAGGCTCTTTTCCGTCCGCTGATACATACTTAGAGAGACTCTCAATCTGCTCAACAGGTAGAGAAATTGTTGCAGCATCCTGATATTGGATGGTCAAGTAGTCACGATGCACCCCTTTTATCTCAATAGTCTCAATACCTTTAAATTGACCGATACCATGAGTCTGGTGTACAACATAATCACCTTTTTCAAGTTCATTGTAATCTTTGAGACGCTCTGCATTGGAAACGTGACTGGCACGCGCACGACGTTTTACTTTTTTATGAAAAATCTCACGTTCAGTGACAAGAACAAGCTTTTCATCCGCAAAGTAAAAACCATTGGATAAGTTTCCTAAGACTAACTGAGGCTTATGTGGCATCAAATCTCCAAAGCTACTAAGGGATAAATCTAAATCATATTCTTCCAAGGTTTCCTTCAAAGATTTGAGCTGCTTCTCAGACCCCACTTGTAAAATAACTGTTGCCTTATTCTTGGTATAGCGATGTATTTCATCAACTAGAAGTGGAAACTGGTTAAAGAACTCCTGCATAGGGTATTGCGTGAATTGATGCAACTTATCAAATTTAAGATTTCCCAATCCCTTATGAAAATTCGAAAAGAAACTAGCTGGCTGATAGTTACGTAAAGTCTTAAATGAATCCACTAAGTAATTTAGATGACTCAGAGACTTGCCCTGATGAAGATCCTCAGTTAAAAGATTAGCCACTTCCAACTCAAGACGTCCATGGCGGTCCACTATCTTTTGAAAATCATCAATGAATACAGGAGTTCCCTTTGGAAGGTAGTCAAATAAGGTGTAAGCTTTATCATAAAAGAGAGACAAAAACTTACGTAAATCTTTATGACGGTAACCATCAATCGTAACCGACAGAACCTCCTCAAGGTAAGCCTTATGAGGACCTTCTGCCTTTGAGACCGCACTTTCTAGGGCCTTCTCAGCACGTTGGTAATCTTCTCTTGTTAAGATAATATCATCTGCCGGGGATACGATAATATGTTCTAAATTGTCTAAAGATTTTTGACTATCGCTATCAAACTGACGAATACCATCAATCTCGTCTCCAAAAAATTCTAAACGGTAGGGGAGTTCTGCAGTCAGTTCATAAATATCTAAAATATCGCCTCTACGACTGAACTCCCCAGGTAAGAGAACCTGCTCTACCCTTTGGTATCCAATATGAGTAAGATGCTTACTGAGAGCCTCTAAATCATGTTCCTCCCCTAGTGTTAAGTCAATGCGAGAGTCTTTATAAACCTCAGGGTTAGGCAAATGTAACTTAGTACCAACTAAACTCGTAACCAAGATTCCACTTGACTCTTTATCCATTAAAAAATTAAGACTTTCGAGACGAGAATGGGTCTTTTCTGGAGAAGCGAAGATAAACTCTGCAGCTACTACATCATCTGTAAAAAAAGAATAAACCTTATCCTCTCCTAAGATAGCTGACAAATCTCCTGTTAGTTGCTCAGCTTCATTTTGTGTTGAAGTAACGATTAGAATCTTAGGAACCTGCTCAGAAAGGGCAGATGCCATGACAACTGCCTTGCTGGAACCAGAAAATCCCATAACCAACTGTCTACTCAATAAAGTTACTTTATCACGCCACTCAAGCAATTGAGGATTCTTCTCAAAAAGATCTAATAGGGTATTAGCCATTATAACGCCTCATGGTGTCTTCGAAATCATTGGTTTTAAGGTAATGATTGAGGGCCGTCTCTACCTTGTCTAAAGTCAGTAAAATTGTGGCATAATCATCTTCACTAAATTTTCCCAGGACATGATTAACGACCGTCATTCCTTTCTGTGGGCGGCCAATACCAATTTTTATACGGTCAAATTCTTGAGTGCCAGTTTCAGCAATGATAGATTTAATCCCATTATGACCACCTGCTGAACCTTTTTGACGAAAGCGCAATTTCCCAACTTCCATATCTAAATCATCGTAAATAACGATAAAATCCTCCATGGGAATATTGTAATAAGCCAGCAATGCTCTAACAGCTAGACCAGATAGATTCATAAAGGTCGTTGGTTTCACAAAATAAACCTTTTCACCGTTTAAAAAGGTCGAAGCCACTTCAGCCTTAAAGGTCTTTTCTTCAGAAAAGGTTAATCCCAGTTCCTTAGCCATTAGGTCAATAGCCATAAACCCAACATTGTGACGTGTCTCATGGTATTTTGAACCAGGATTTCCCAAGCCAACTACTAATTTTGTCATTATTTCTCCTCTTTGATAAACAGCAAAAGGACTGAAAAATACTTTTCAGCCTTGTGCACTATTTTTTATTTTCTAAACGTTGAAACGGAATTCCATGATGTCGCCATCTTGAACAACATATTCTTTTCCTTCTTCACGAAGGCGACCAGCTTCCTTAACAGCTTTCTCAGAGCCATATTTAATAAGATCATCGTAAGACATGGTTACGGCACGGATAAAGCCTTTCTCGAAGTCAGAGTGGATAATTCCTGCTGCTTGTGGAGCCTTGATGCCGCGTTTAAAGGTCCAAGCACGCACTTCTTTCTCACCAGCAGTAAAGTAAGTTCCTAGACCAAGCAAGTGATAGGCTGCGCGTGTCAGTTTATCAACTCCTGATTCTGTCAAACCAAGGTCTTCCAAGAACATTTCTTTGTCTTCATCATCCAATTCAGAAATTTCTTCCTCAACACGTGCCGAGATAACAACTACTTCTGCATTTTCAGTCGCTGCAAACTCACGAATTTGTTTGACATAATCAATATCATCAGGATTTGCGACTTGGTCTTCATCAACGTTAGCCACATAAAGTACTGGTTTTGTTGTCAAGAGGAAGAGTCCCTTAACAATTTTTTGCTCTTCCTCAGTAAAATCAATCGTACGTGCAGACTTACCATCTTCTAGAACAGGTTTAATCTTTTGAAGAATATTAAACTCTGCCACAGAATCTTTATCTTTTTGTGTACGAGCAATTTTTTCGACACGCGCATAACGTTTGTTAATTGATTCAAGGTCAGCCAAAATCAATTCTAGGTTGATTGTATCAATATCAGCCATCGGATCTACAAAGGCATCCTCACGCCCTTGTTCACGCATAACATTTTCGTCATCGAAAGCACGAACCACATGGACAATCGCATCTACTTCACGAATGTTCGCCAAGAACTTATTTCCAAGACCTTCACCCTTTGATGCTCCTTTTACGATACCCGCAATATCTGTGAACTCAAATGTGGTTGGAACTGTCTTTTTAGGGGTAATAAGTTCAGTCAGTTTCGTCAAACGCTCGTCTGGTACCTCAACCATTCCGACGTTTGGATCAATTGTCGCGAAAGGATAGTTAGCAGCTTCCGCACCCGCTTTTGTAATTGCATTGAAAAGAGTTGATTTACCAACGTTTGGCAAACCAACGATACCTGCTGTTAAAGCCATTAATTTATTTCTCCATAAAAAAGTAATTCAGTTAATTATAACACAAAAATTGTTAAAAATAGGCAACTTCCCTTTGAGAATCATAAAAAGGAAAGCAAGGCAAAGAATGCTATAAAGAAGATGATTGGGGACTCTAGAAAGTTTTTATATTGCTAGTAAACTAATTTTCTTAACACAAGAACCTCCTTATCTATACTCCCCAATGTCTGTTATAAAATCTTCTTAAGTTTCTTTTCGAAATCATGACGACTCATCATAACCACATGATCACAATTTGTACAACGAATCTTAATGTCAGCTCCAAGACGGGTAACTTCCCATTCGTTAGCTTTTTTTCCTGTTGCTTTGATGGTACAAGCATGTGGTTTTTTCATTTCAACTAAACTTCCAATTTGGTACATAAACTTCCTCTCTAGTAAAAAAGTTATCCACAGTGGATAACTTTTTCGATTTTAGTTTGTTCTTACAGGTGTAATCAATTGAATAAAATTCTCACTGTCATCAGCTGGCGTCAAAGTAAATGGACGTACTGGTGAAATGAAACGTACACGTACAGTCTCACTCTTAAGAGCTTTCAAAGCATCTATTAGGTAGGTTGGATTGAAACTAATGACCAAATCACTACCAGAAACATCTTGCACATCAATATCCTCATTAACCTTTCCGACTTCTGGCGAATTAACATGGGCACTGACACTACCATTGATGATTTCGAGTTTTACGGTACCACTTTGACTAGCATTAGAAATCAAATATGAACGTTCCATAGCAGAACGAAGGCTAGCGGTCTCGAAAACAACTTCTGTTTCAAATGAATCAGATAAGAGACGATTCGTGTCTGGATAATTTCCTTCAAGTAAACGTGTATAGAAAGAAATTGTTTCACTACGGAATAGAATTTGATTTGCTGAGAAGAAAACCTCTAAATTTTCAATATCATCGCTAAAGACTGCCGATAATTCTTTAAGTGAGCGACTTGGGATTACAACATCAAAGTTATCTGCAGAATGCTCCAAAACAAGTTGGCGTTGGCTCATACGGTGAGAGTCCGTTGCTACAGCTTTGAGATCTTTATGATTTGAAAGAACAAAGTGAACACCGGTTAAAATTGGACGACTTTCTTGTGTGCTTGCTGCGAATGACGTTTCAGCAATGATAGATTTTAATACTTTTGTGTCCATGAGTAATGGCGTCAAGCTATCAACTTCCTGAATACGGGGATATTGTTCAACATCTTTCCCTTTCAAGGTAATTTCTGATTTACCACTCTTCAGTAAAACTTGGTATTGTTCAATTTCTTCAAAAGTTAGGGTAACATCAGGCAAGCTTGAGACAACATTAATGAAAAAGTTGGCTTCCAAAAGGATACTACCTGGCTGTGTAATTAATAGGCCTGCATTTTCTTCTGAAACTGAGATACTATTTTCAATTGAGATTTGCCCATTTGATCCTGTCAAATAGATACCATCACTGGTAACTTCGATTTTAATCGTTGATAGAATTGGGATAGCATTTTTAGAAGAAATAGCACGGCGAGTTGTATGAAGTGCTTGTAAGAAATAAGCTTTATTAATCGCAAATTGAATCATGATGCTCCTTTATTTTAGTAGTATTATTTTAGTAGTAGTAGTAGGTCTTGTGGACACTGTGCATAAGTGTACAAAACATAGTTTTATCAATGCTTTAAACTTGTGCACAGCCTGTGGAAAAGTTTGTATAATTTTTAATAGTTATCCACAAGTATTATTTTATCTTGTTTTTGATGGTATCAATTTCAATGCGTAAACTGTCATCTTGAGCAATCATATTTTTGATTTTATTGTATGCATGTAAGACAGTTGAGTGGTCTCTTCCTCCAAATTCTTTTCCAATTTTTGGAAGGGAGTTATCAGTCATTTCACGCGCAAGATACATGGCTACCTGACGTGCCAAGACAATATTTTGTGTTCGTTTAGTTGCCTTGATCTCTTTTACAGTGACATTATAAAATTTTCCTACCTCAGTTTGGATATCCTCAATCGGAATAAGAGTTAACTTAGGACCATCCATTTTACGTGCGCGAATGGCTTCAGCAGCTACTTCAACTGTGATAGTATCTAACTGGCGAACATTGGCAACTAAGCTAATATCTTTTAAGGCCCCTTCTAAGTCACGGACATTTGAATCAAATTGGCCAGCTAAATACTCAATTGTTTCAGGAGGAAAATGATAATCATAGTCCATAATCTTATTAGTAAGAATGGCCACTCGCGTTTCAAAGTCAGGTGGTGTGATATTGACGGTTAACCCCCATTTGAAGCGCGTGACAAGACGCTCTTCCATCTCGTTCAATTGATCTGGATTACGGTCGCTGGTCAGGACAATTTGTTTATTATTATTGTGAAGGACATTGAAAGTATTGAAGAATTCCTCTTGAGTGGCTTGCGTTGATTTTTTAGCCAATGATTGAATATCATCAATTAAGAGAACGTCCAGATGACGGTATTTAAGTTTTAGTTCATCCATTTTATCTAAACGGATATGGACAACAAATTCATTAATGAAATTCTCTGCAGTAATGTATTTGATACGTGCTTGAGGATTATCATGTAAGACCTTGTTACCAATGGCATTGAGTAAGTGAGTTTTTCCGAGACCAGGTCCTCCATAAATAAATAGAGGGTTATACGTAGCTCCTGGTGAATCAGCTACAGCTAAAGATGCAGCAACTGACCAACGGTTTTCATCCCCCTGAATAAAATTATCAAAGGTGTACTTACTATTTAAGTCAGAGTCCAATGTAGGAAGAGCAGGTGTTTGCTGTTCCTTTTTATTGCCAAAGTCATTGTTTGTTACAGTTGAATTTGCCTCGTTTAAGAGTGCTTCGTCAAAGACGTACTCAACTTTTATTTCACTATTATAGGCTTCAAAACCAGCCATCAAAATGAAAGATTGCATATTCTTTTCCCAGAATAGCTTTTTGACTTCTTCAAGCAGAATTGTAGCAACGTTATTTTGAACTTTGATGAGCTTGGTATCCAGGACATAATAATCAAAAGTGGCTTGTGTTAGTTCCTCTTTGGCCAGCTCTAAGAGCTTATTCCAAAAAAAATGCTCTTTTTCGGTCATTCCATCAATTCTCCTTCTTTATTCTTGTTCTCTGATTTTATCATAAAACAAAAAAGTTTTCCACAGGTCTGAAGATAAAAGCTTATTAAGTTATCCACAAGCT